>JAISXG010000008.1 GCA_031270605.1 Oscillospiraceae bacterium
CACAGGTCCTACCGGTCCCGCAGGCGCGGATGGTGACACAGGTCCTACCGGTCCCGCAGGTGCGGATGGAGATACAGGTCCTACCGGGCCCGCAGGCGCGGATGGAGACACAGGTCCAACCGGCCCCGCAGGTGCGGATGGCGATACAGGGCCGACAGGCCCATCAGGCCCAACAGGCGCGACAGGCGCAGACGGCGACACCGGCCCGACAGGACCAACGGGTCCGACAGGTGCGGACGGCGACACTGGCCCGACAGGACCAACGGGTCCGACAGGTGCAGACGGCGATACCGGCCCGACAGGTCCAACAGGTCCGACCGGCCCGGATGGCGAAGCCGCTGTTGGCACTTACGGCGGTGCATATTCTATCGCTGGCGGTACGCTTGGCTTAACGGGCACTGGCATAACCTATGTTCCTGTGGCGCAGGCAATGCCGACCAATAATGTCTCACACGTAGTGATTGGCTTGGAGGTGCAGGAGACCGGTACTTATCTGGTGAATTATAGGATTCTCCTGGTCGCACAGGCATCCTCAGAGATACTAACCTGTGGCGTCTATGATATCGACACAGATTCAGGACCCATGGACCTTGAAGTAACGCAGACTCTTTCGACTACAGAGCAGATGAACATATCTGCGACGGGCATAGTCTCTTACACCAGTGGGCAGACAATTGCAGTTGGTGTTTCAACTCCAAGCGCATTTAGTCTTGAATTCGTCAGCCCCGGTACATGTATCACGTTGAGCATTACAAAAATTGATACCTAAAGCAATGGATTAGATTATTTTGGCCCCTGAACCGAGGGTCCAGGGGCCATGGATTAAAAGGACGACAGCAGTCAAACAATAGAATCGGCCCCTCTTACTACTTTTATAACAGAAAGGCTGATATTATGGGAAGTGAGAAACCTAGCAAGCCGCAGAGTGTAGTGGTTTATCTGTTTTGTTGAAGTTGTAAGGTTTTTCTTTCATTTATCACGGTTTAAAGTGTGATAATGCTGAAATTTTGACAAATACTAAAAAATACTTTACAGGTTTGTTCGAGTGTGCTATGATAACAACATCAGCAGAGAAGCTGCTTGTGTTTCTCTTTGCTGCAAGCAGCAGTTTTATGAGCGACTGCAAACCATGCGGCTTATAATACTTGCGCACGAAACACACAATGCGTGAAGGAGCTTTTTATGATCAAAGCCTTTTCGACATCCGCATATTACTTTTACTTTAGCTTTATCTTTTTTTGGGATAGGGCTTTTTTGGGTTTGTCGAATAAGGCGGCTGTTTTGCGTAGTGCATAAAATGGACTATGAACGCCCCGCGGCAAACGCCGCGGGGTTTTTTGTTATAGTGATCAAAAAACAAAAAAAGGAGCAATTGTTATGATCGTACTCATCCATAAAGATTCAAAGCCCGAACAAATTAAAAGGTTGATTGAATGGCTCGCCCAGTTCAATTTGCAGGTGCATATTTCAGAGGGCAAGCTGCAGACCATTCTCGGCCTTATCGGCGACACCAGCAAGGTGGACGTTGACCTTGTGCGCTCCATGGAAATTGTGGAGGATGTCAAGCGCATCCAGGAGCCATACAAAAACGCAAACCGCAAATTCCACGCGGAAAATACAGTGGTCCCTGTGGGTAACACCGTTGTGGGCGACGGTGGACTCACGCTGATTGCCGGGCCCTGCTCGATTGAGTCCGAAGAGCAGGTCAAAGAGGTTGCAAAGGCGGTCAAGGCATCGGGCGCGACCATGCTGCGCGGCGGTGCGTTCAAGCCCCGCACCTCGCCCTACGCTTTCCAGGGCATGGGCGCAGACGGTTTAAAGCTGCTGCTGGCCGCGAAGGCTGAAACGGGTCTGCCCGTTGTGACAGAGATCATGAACGTAGGTCAGCTGCCCTTGTTTGACGATGTGGATGTGATTCAGGTTGGCGCACGTAACATGCAGAACTTTGATTTGCTCAAAGAGCTTGGCCGTTTACGCAAGCCCGTTTTGCTCAAGCGCGGCCTTTCCAGCACCATGGAGGAGCTGCTCATGAGTGCCGAATACATCATGGCCGGCGGCAACGAAAACGTGATTCTTTGCGAACGCGGCATCCGCACCTTTGAAACATACACCCGCAACACGCTCGATATTTCGGCCGTGCCGCTGCTCAAGCAACTTTCGCATCTGCCCGTGATTGTTGACCCGAGCCACGCGACAGGTCTTTCGAAGCTGGTGCGTCCCCTTTCACTCGCGGCGGTTGCCGCGGGCGTTGACGGCTTGATGATTGAAGTGCACAACAACCCCGCCTGTGCGCTCTGCGACGGCCCGCAGTCTCTCACGCCCGAAGCGTTTGACGTGGTTGCCAAGGAAGTGCGGCTTGTGCACGAAACGCTGCGCAATGTCAGAAGCGGGGGCTGAGATGGTTGTTGGAGTTGTTGGCTTGGGGCTGATTGGCGGCTCCATGGCGCAGGCGGTGCGGGCAAACACTTCTCACACAGTGCTGGGCATGGATCAAAATGCGCAGGTTGAGGCTGAAGCCTTGCAAAGCAAGGTCTTGGATGGTATTCTAAATGAAGAAACCTTGCCAAACTGCGATTTTCTTTTGTTGGCGCTTTACCCTCAGGTGGCGGTTGCTTATATGGAAACGCATGCGGCGAGCCTCAAAAAGGGCGCCTGCGTGGTTGACCTTTGCGGCGTGAAGCGCGTGGTTTCTGATGCGCTCGTTCCGCTCTCGCTCACACACGGCTTTCATTTTATCGGCGGCCACCCCATGGCCGGGCGTGAAAAATCGGGCTATGCCGCCGCGAATCCAGACCTGTTTCAGGGCGCTTCCATGATTCTCACGCCGCACGACAAAACACCGGCGGATGTTCTCACGCGAACCGAAGCTTTTTTTCAAGCGCTCGGTTTTGGTGGCATTCGCATAACAGATGAAGAAACACACGACAGAATGATTGCTTATACTTCGCAGCTTGCCCATGTGCTCTCAAACGCATACATTAAAAGCCCGCAGGCTTTGCGGCACAAAGGTTTTTCAGCCGGCAGCTTTCAGGATTTGACCCGTGTGGCAACACTCAACGCGGACATGTGGACGCAGCTCTTTCTTGATAACCGTGATTTTTTAACAGAAGAGATTGACGCGCTGTGTGAACGTCTTGCGGCATACAGCGAGGCGTTAAAAGCACAGGATAAAAAAGCTCTGCACGCTTTGTTGCAGGAGGGCAGCGACTGGAAGGCGAAAACCTTATAGCAAAACTGAAGAATCTACGCATCAAGGAGTTTTGATATGCAAACGATAACAGTGAACACCGGCAGGCCTTATGATGTGCTCATCGGGCGAGGACTGCTTGTAAAGGCGGGGGAGCTGACCGCGCGTGTGCATAAGCCCTGCACGGTTGCGATTGTTTCTGATGAAACCGTTGCCGGGCTTTATATGGCGGGTGTTGCGCAATCTTTTCAGAATGCGGGCTTTCGCACGGTAGAATATGTTTTTCCCGCGGGGGAGCAGTCAAAAAATATGGCGCAGCTTGCCGATCTTTTAGATTTTTTGGCCCAAAATGAGCTTGGGCGCTCTGATTTGATTGCCGCGCTTGGCGGCGGTGTGACGGGCGATCTCACGGGCTTTGCCGCGGCGAGTTTTCAGCGGGGCATCGGCTGTGTGCAGCTGCCCACAACGCTGCTGGCGGCGGTGGACTCCTCCGTCGGCGGCAAAACGGCGGTCAACCTGCCCTCAGGCAAGAACCTTGCCGGGGCGTTCTGGCAGCCGGAGCTTGTTCTTTGCGACTGTGACACCTTTGCCACGCTGCCCGAAGAGGAGCTTTCGGCCGGCGGCGCGGAATGTGTGAAATATGCTATGCTGGGCGACGGAGAATTGCTTGAGATCATCACCAAACAGGGCTTGAACGCCAAGTGGGAGGATATTGTAGCACCCTGCGTAGAATATAAAGCAAGGGTGGTTGCAGAAGACGAAAAAGAGCACGGCGTGCGCAAGCTTCTGAACCTCGGCCATACTGTGGGGCATGCGGCGGAACGCCTGAGCGGATATTCCATCCGACACGGCGAGGGGGTTGCGATGGGCATGATGGTGCTCACGCTTGCCGCCGAAAAAAGAGGCGTTTGCGCGCGCGGCGTAACGGCAAGACTTGAGGCTGCGTTGAAAGCGCTGAAGTTACCCACCGTTTGCCCATATGCACCTGAGGATATTGCGAAAGCGTCTTTGGGTGACAAAAAGCGGCAGGGCGACAGCATCACTCTGGTTTTGCCCCGTGCGGTGGGTGACTGCTTCTGGCAGACCATAAAAACCTCGGAAATGCTTGACTGGGTTCGTTTGGGAGTGGAGAAAGGATTGTCGTAACTATGCAGGTGATTTGTTATCCTTCAACGCTGCGGGGCGAGGTTCCCGCGATTCCCTCCAAGTCAGACGCGCACCGCATTCTCATCTGTGCAGCGCTGGCAGACGCGACCACCCGCGTGAAGATGGACGCTCGCCTTTCGGAGGATGTCGCCGCCACGGTTCGGTGCCTTACCGCTCTGGGGGCTTCTTTTGCACAGGAAGATGCTTCTTTTCTTGTTATACCCATTCGGGAGTGCCCAAACGCTCCCGTGCTTGACTGCGGTGAAAGCGGTTCGACCCTGCGCTTTTTGCTGCCTGTTGCCGCCGCGCTTGGCTGCAATGCGCGCTTTACAGGCTCGGGCCGATTGCCCGAACGCCCGATTGGCCCTATGGTCAAGGCCCTGCGTGAGGGCGGCGTTTTGCTTGACAGGGATTCCCTCCCGTTGCGCATGGAAGGGAAGCTGTCCGCGTCATCTTTTGAATTGCCGGGCAATATCAGCTCGCAGTTTATCACGGGCTTTTTATTTGCCCTGCCCTTAATCGGCGGCGGTGAAATTCGGCTTAAACAGGCGCTGGAATCCGCGCCCTATGTCGCCATGACAAACTGCACCCTGGCACGGTTTTCGGTGAATGTCACGGCGACGCAAGAAGGGTTTGTTGTTGCCCCGGGGCAGCGATATGTTTCACTAAAGGAGCTTTCGGTTGAGGGTGATTGGTCAAACATGGCCTTTTTTCTCACTGCGGGCGCTTTGGGCGGCCCTGTTTCTTGTTCCGGCCTTTCTCAAAAATCCCTGCAGGGTGACAGTGCTGTTACGGCTCTGCTCTCGCGTTTCGGTGCGCAGGTAACGCGGGAGGGGGATTGTATAAACGCGCAAAAAAAGGATTTACTCGCGATTGAGATTGACGCGCGTGAAATTCCCGACCTTGTGCCCATTCTTTCTGTGGTTGCCGCCGTTTCGGAAGGCACAACAAAAATCGGCAACGCGGCGCGGCTGCGCCTGAAAGAGAGTGACCGCCTGCAAACGGTTGCGCAAATGCTGCGCTCCCTCGGCGGCAAGGTCACAGAGGGGGAGGACTTCCTTTCGATCGAGGGGCAGGAATCCCTCGAGGGCGGCGTTGTGGATTGCTGCGGCGACCACCGCATCGCCATGGCCGCGGCTGTGGCGGCAACTGTTTGCCGCGAAAAAACGATATTAAACGGGGCGGAGGCCGTCGACAAATCCTACCCCCGGTTTTTTGAGGATTATCAGATGTTAGGAGGGAAATGCGAATGTCGTCCATGATCGGTGAAAAACTGCGTGTCAGCATTTTCGGGCAGTCACACGGCGAGGCCATCGGTGTTGTGATCGATGGTCTTCCCGCAGGGGAGGAGATAGACGCGCAAGAGCTGCAAGCTTTTCTTGACCGCCGCGCGCCCGGCAAAAACAAGTTTTCCACAGCCCGAAAAGAGGGGGACGTTCCTCAATTTCTTTCAGGTGTGCTGGATGGCAAAACCTGCGGCGCGCCCCTTTGTGCCGTGATTCACAACACAGACACCCGTTCGGGGGATTATAAACCCCTTTCGCAGCTCATGCGCCCCTCTCACGCGGACTATCCGGCGCATGTCCGCTACGGCGGGCATCAGGATGTGCGCGGCGGCGGGCATTTTTCGGGTAGGCTGACCGCCCCTGTGTGCATTGCGGGCGGCATCGCCAAGCAGATCCTCGCGCGGCGGGGCATTTTTGTCGGTGCCCATGCCGAAGCTGTGGGGCGGACGAAAGACCGCCGGTTCGGCACAGTGGAGCTTTTAAAAGAGGAATTGTTTTTGCCGCTTTCACGCGCCATTCCCGTGCTGGACGAGGGTGCGGCCGAAGCGATGCAGAACGAGATTGAAGCCGCGCGGATGCAGGGCGACAGCGTCGGCGGCATCATTGAATGTGCCGCGATCGGTGTGCCCGCGGGGCTTGGTGACCCGATGTTCGGCGGGGTTGAAAACCGCCTTTCGTCCGCTCTTTTTGGCATTCCCGCTATCCGGGGCGTGGAGTTCGGCACGGGCTTTGCGGCCGCCGCCATGCGCGGTTCCGTGCACAATGACCCCTACAGGCTGCGCGACGGAAAAGTTGTGACCGAAACGAATCACCACGGCGGTATTCTGGGCGGCATCACCAGCGGTATGCCCGTTATCTTCCGCGTGGCGGTCAAGCCCACGCCGTCGATAGCCCTTGAGCAAAGAACTGTGGATATTGAAAAAATGGAAGAAACCACATTGCGTGTCACGGGCCGCCACGACCCCTGCATCACCCTGCGCGCCGTGCCCTGTGTCGAAGCTGTTGCGGCGATTGTTTTGTTGGATTTGATGCTGTAATAAAATATTATATATAGTACCGAAGGGAGTTTTTTTAATGAGTTTACAGGACATTCGTGAAGAAATAGACAAGCTTGATGCCGAGCTGACGGGGCTGTTTTGCTGCCGTATGGAGCTTGCGCAGCAGATTGCAGCAGAGAAAAGCGAGCAGGGCCTGAAAGTGCACGACCGGGTGCGTGAGCGTGAGGTGCTTGCGCGCGTCGGCCATTTGGCCGGCGACACCTTTGAGCAATATGCCCGCACGCTCTATTCCGTTTTGTTTGACCTCAGCCGCTCTTATCAAACCGGCCTGATCAAAAAAGAAACCGCCCTCACAAAAAAAATCCGCGAATCCTTGCAGTGTTCGGACGTACAGTTCCCCAAAAAAGGCGTTGTCGCCTGTCAGGGGCTGGAGGGCTCTTATTCCCAAATGGCCTGCGATAAGCTCTTTTCCATGCCCGACATCATGTATTTCCGTAATTTTGAGGCAGTGTTTCAGGCGGTTGAGCAGGGGCTGTGCGACTATGGCATTCTGCCCATTGAAAACAGCTCAAACGGTTCTGTGAATGCGGTGTATGACCTCATGCGCCATTATAATTTTTATATTGTGCGCAGCATCCGCCTGCACATCGACCACAATCTTCTAGCAAAGCCCGGAGCGAAACTTTCTGAGATCAAAGAAATTATCTCGCATGAGCAGGCACTTGGGCAGTGCAGCGAATTTTTGAATAAACACCCCGAAATCAAGGTGACAGTGTGTGAAAACACGGCCACCGCCGCAAAAATGGTTTCGGATGCGGACAGGCGCGACATTGCGACACTTTCTTCACGAAACTGCGCGCGGCTTTACGATTTGGAGGTTCTGTCCGCAGAGGTGCAGAACAGCGAAAACAATTACACCCGCTTCATTTGCATCGCGAAGGACCTTACCGTTTATCCGGGCGCGGACCGCATCAGCCTGATGCTCTCTGTTGAACACACGCCCGGCGCGCTTTACCGCATGATCGCCCGCTTCGCCGCGCTCGGCCTCAATCTCACAAAGCTTGAAAGCCGCCCCATTCCCGGCCGCGACTTTGAGTTTTTGTTCTATTTCGATTTAGAGGCTTCCGCGTGGTCGGACGACGTTGTGAGCCTCTTGGGCGAGTGCTCCGAGTCAGACGAGCTGTTCGTCTTCCTCGGCAGCTACAGTGAAATCCGGTGAGCGCCATGCGGTTTGGATTGCTGGGTAAAAAGCTGGGGCACAGCTATTCACCGATGATATATGAGCTGTTGGGGCATCCGGGCTACGAGCTGTTTCCCATGCCCGAAGAGGATATACCCGCCTTTTTGCGCGGCGGCGGGCTACGGGGCCTGAATGTGACCATTCCTTATAAAAAAACCGTCATGCCTTTTTGTGACACGCTTTCAAACACGGCGCGGCGGCTTGGCAATGTGAATACCCTGTTATTTGGTGAAGACGGGTGCATTCACGGCCACAACACCGATTATGCGGGCTTTCTTTATATGATGGCGCAGGCGGGCATTGCGCTTGCGGGCAAAAAAATGCTTATTCTCGGCACGGGGGGCGCGGCGCAGACCGCGCGGCTTGCCTCGCTTGACGCGGGCGCGAAAGAGGTCGTGATGATCTCGCGCTCGGGGAAGGATAACTATGATAACCTGCACCGCCATACGGACGCGCAGGTTTTGCTCAATGCAACGCCCGTTGGTATGTTTCCGCATGATGAGGGGATTCCGCTTTTACTCGGCCTTTTTCCGGTGTTGGAGGGGGTCGCGGACATGATTTATAACCCCCTGCGCACGAATCTTTTGACCGAAGCCGCGTCAAGGGGCATTTGCGTTGCGGGCGGACTTTCGATGCTTGCCGAGCAAGGCAGGCTTGCCGTTGAGATCATTTTCGGTGAGAGGATACAGCAAACGGAAACCCTGCGCGTCTGCCGTGAGCTGCAGCGGCACAATGAGAATATCGTGCTTGTGGGTATGCCCGGCTCTGGCAAAACCACGGTGGGCCGGCTGCTTGCGGAGCGCATGAACCGCGAATTTGTGGATTTGGACGACCTGCTTGAAGAGAAAACAGGCAAAAATGCCGCGCGGTGGATCGTTGAAGAGGGGGAAGCCGTGTTTCGCGAGCAGGAGTCTGTGATTTTGCGTGAAACCGCGCGGGGCAGAGGGCTTGTGATCGCCACCGGCGGCGGCGCAATCATCAAAGCTGAAAACCGCACGTCGCTGCGGCGCAACGGGCGGGTCTGTTGGCTGCGGCGTTCTCTTGAATCGCTCGAAACAGGCGGGCGCCCGCTCTCAAAGGATTTGGGCGCGCTTTATGAAACCCGCCGCCCGCTCTATGAAGCCGCCGCCCATATGGTGGTGGATATGACGCTTGAAGCGGCAGATATCGCCAAACAGATTAAGGAGGAGTTCGATGCGTATATTGGTGCTCAATGGGCCGAACCTGAACCTTTTGGGAACACGTGAGCCGAAGATTTATGGCTCTGAAACCTATAATGATTTAATAAACCTTATCACAAATCACTGCAATGCAAAGAATGTTGCGGTAGAGGTGCGGCAAAGCAACCACGAGGGCGTGCTGGTGGACTGGATCCAGCAGGCGAAGGGGGCGTTTGACGGCATTGTCATCAACCCGGCGGCCTATACCCACACGAGCGTTGCGCTGCTTGACGTGCTCAAGGCGGTGGATCTCCCGGCGGTTGAGGTGCACATCAGCGACCCCGACACGCGTGAGGAATTCCGCAAGGTTTCATTTGTTCGCGCCGCGTGTGTTGCGACTGTCAAGGGCAGGGGGCTTAAGGGCTATCTTGACGCAGTAGATGTTTTGGCGGAGATAAAATAAAAAAACAAAGGGATAGCGGTTGTTTTTCGTTATCCCTTTACTATTATATTATTACAGCGGATAATCCGCAAGAATCCGGTCGGCGATCTCTTTGAATACGGGGGCGCAGTCTGTGATTGGGGTGGAGCCGTCTTCTTTCATCACCACCACGGCATATTGCGGCTTTTCAGCCGGGAAATAGCCCGCGAACCAGGTCTGCAATACCTCGTTGCCGTTTTCATCATACCATCCGCTCTGCGCCGTGGCCGTTTTGCCCGCCGCCGTGCAAAGCGTGGGCTTTGCCGCTTTGCCGCTGCCGTCTGTGACGGTCAGAAGCATCATGCGTTTCATCAGTTCCGTGATGTGCATGGACATCGCCCGGGTGCCCTCCCCGGGCACATAGTTTGCCGTTACCCCGCCGCTGCCGTCAAGCATCTTTTGCAGCAGATACGGCTCGTTATATACGCCGTCGTTGGCATAGCAGGCATAGACGGCGGCCATTTGCAGCGGCGTGGCCATCAGCCGCCCCTGCCCGAAGCTCAGGTTCGCGAGGTCGCCGGGGTTTTTGATTTCTGCGTTTGCGGGCAGAATACCCGCCTCGTTGATGATGTTTGGCGCGAGCGTGGTACTTTTGCCGAGCCCCAGTTTTGAAGAAAGATCAATGATGCCCTCTTTGCCGATTTGTTCTGCGAGGTTCACAAAATAGACGTTGCAAGAAAGCGCAATGGCTTCGTCCATGTTGATCTTTCCGTGCCCCTCATGCTTGTGGCAGTTGAAAACAACATTGTTCACGCGAATGCTGCCCGTGCAGGTGTATTCATAGTCCGGGTAAATGCCCGCCGCGATCGCGGCGGACGCCACAATGGGCTTATATACCGAGCCGACGGAATAGGGGGTGAGCGCCCGGTTGATGAAGGGGGAGTTCGGGTCGTCAAGCGCGGCGGCAAGATTGTTCGGGTCAAAGGCCGGGCGGCTGGCCATGGCGAGAATGGCGGAGGTTTTTACATCGAGCACGACCACGGCTCCTTTTTCAATGGTACTGTTTGTCAGCGCTTCTTCCACGGCGGTCTGGATTTTTTTGTCAAGCGTGAGTTCTATGCCCTCGGCGGAGTTGTAATTCTCTTCGCGGATATTGATTTCTTCGCCCTCCATCACGCTGCCGAAGCCGTTCACAACAAAGGACGCCGAAATTTTGCCCGCAGCGCCCTGCAGCAATTCATCAAAGCTTTTTTCGATTCCCGAAACGCCTTCGCTTTTTGAACTGTCGAGATAGCCGATGAGGTGCGCGGCAATTTGGGGACTTGCGTAGCGTTCATAGGTTTTCAACACCTTGAAATTCTCTGTGTCCACAAGCGGGCGGGGAATAGAAACCAAAAGCGGCCGCTCGTCGCCGATTTCTGAAAACAGCTCGGCCATTCTTTCTTCAGAAAGCACACTGCCCAGCATGGAGACAGAAGCAATGTTCGGCTTTAATACCGCGAAATACTTTTCAGTTTCACCCACAAGCCGCTCGCCGTTCCTGTCATAGATGCTGCCGCGCGACTGCGCAACCGTGATCGTGCGCGCCTTGCCCTGGCTCGCAACCTTGCTGTAGGGCTGCTTCATCCCTATATAAAGAATGCGGGCTTCCAGTGTGCCCAAAAGAAACAAAACAGCCAGCAGCGCGGCCAGAAAACGTTTGCGAAACATAACAACACCCGCTTTTCGGAAGATTCAAAGTAAATGAAAATAAGCTTTGAATCTATTATTCCCAAAAAGCGGGTGTTTTAGGCATCAGGCCCGATTTATTCGTCCGGCAAAGCGGCGTTTGCCTCATTCACCTTTTTCTCGTTTGCGTTGTGTTCCGCAAGGGTTTTTGCGAGATACATCTTGCCGGCCTTGTCGTGACGAAAATAGCTGTAGCTTGTGTCTTCAGGATAGAGCGCGGCATAAATAGCGTCGTCGCCCGGGTTACAAATCGGCCCCGGAGGCAGCCCTTTGATCTGATAGGTGTTAAAAGCGGCAAAAAGCCTGTCATATTGGTCGGTGCTCAGGAGCTTTTTGTCGATGTTCATGATATAGCCGTAGGTGGAGTCGCAGCCCAGCATGCTCAAAGAGCCGGTTTTGTCGGCAAGGCGGTTGTGAAGAATGCCGGAGATGGTCGCCATCTGGTCGCTGTTTTTGCCCTCTTTTTCAATGATGGACGCCAGCGTAATAATCTGGTCAACCGTCATGTTCAACTCTTTTGCCTTTGCGATATATTCATCCGACCATTTTGTTTTAAAGTTTGCGAGGAATTTTTTGATGACGCTCGAAGCGTTCTCGCCGATATAGAAGTTGTAGGTGTCGGGGTAAAGATAGCCCTCCATATAACGGTATCGTTCAGCCTTGTTGCCGATTGCCTTGATGAAAGAAAACTCGCTGGAAAAATCAACCTCGCTGAGCGTGGAATACAGGCTGGAGGCGGAGCACACCTCAAATTTTTCAAGCTTTGCGAAAATTTGATCCACTGTGTAGCCCTCGGGGAACACCAGCGTGACAGTTTCATTTGAGGTGCTTGTTGCGCGGAGCGTCCTGAGCATGCCCTCCAGCCCCATGTTCGGCCGCAGCTCATAAACGGCGGGAGGGTAGGTGTATTCGTCATAGTTCATAAATTTTGCAAACAGTTTGCAGAAGCCCGCATTCTTTATGAGGTCTTTCTCTTCAAGCTTTGCGATAATATCGTTCGTCGACATGTTTTCGGTGACCAAAATAGAAATTTTGTCGCTCGAACGGCTGATTGCGAGAATGTCGTTGAGGGAGGTGATGCCATAAGCCGTCAATATGGTGGCGGCGGCAAGAATGAAGGTGATGAGAGTGGAAATGAGAATCAAATTTCTTTTTTTTGCTTCGGCGCTTTCAGCGCCTGCTTGGGATGCCGCTTGCCGTGCCGGGCGTTTTGCCTGCGGCGCGCGCTTCACCGCGGCTTCATTCGCAATCGGAGATTGTGCGCCGCGTGCGCCTGCCGGCGCGGCCGGGGCTTTTGAAACCGGCCTGCCCTGCACGGATGCGGAGCGGGAAGGCTGCGCTTTTTTTGAAACAGGAATGGAGCCGCCCGGGGTTTCCGAGCCGGGCTGATTGCCGCCCGAAGCCGCGGGCGGGCGCATTATGTATGAGCCGTCGCCGTTGCCGGGCTTTTTATTTTGTGACACATAAACGTCGCGGTCCTGAGGCGGGCGCCTGTTTTGATCAGGCCGCAGAATGTTTCTGTTGCCCGTGTTTGGAGTGATGATGGCGTCGAACTGCCGGGTGTGCTGCTCCTCGGGGTTTTGGTTGTTTGGAGTATTCTTTTTGTCGTCCATTCACAAATACGTCCTTTCCTGTGTTGGATCAAATCAGAAGCGCAGAGCTGTTGCTGTTTTATTCAGTGGTGAGTATTGTGTTTTCAGTGATGACCAGGGACACCCTTTTGTCATATTTGCCGTGGGGCAACGGCTTTTCTGAAAAGCAGTCCGCATAGCACAGACCCAGCGTTTCACCCTTAAAGAGAGACAAAAAGCGGTCATAATACCCCTTGCCATAGCCAAGCCGAAAGCCCTCCTTGTCAAACGCGAGGGCTGGCACAATGCAGAGGCCCCGCTGATAGTCCGGCAGCTTTTCACAGGTTTCGGGGTTTGGCTCCATCACGCCGAAGCTGCCCTTTTCAAGCTCGTGAAGCGAGCGGATCACAAAAAAATCCATGTCGCGCGTGCCGTCAACGCAGCGGGGCACGGCGACGGTTTTGCCGCGCTCAAGCGCTTCGCGGATGATCGCGTGGGTGTCGACCTCGATTGCGGTTGACACAT
>JAISXG010000022.1 GCA_031270605.1 Oscillospiraceae bacterium
TCCGCAAATCTGCGTTAAAAAATCTTGCAATACGGCAAGTATTCCTGCAATTTTTTGCCTTGTTTTGCGAAAAAATCTCTCGCTTTTCGTCAAATTCCTATTTTACAAACAAGGCCTAATGAAGATCGATGCGCGAGAACAGCTTGTGCGGCTTGATTTGATAGACGCGGCACAGTTCAAGCATGTAATTCACCTCAAAATCCTCTTCGGCTTCCATGCCGGTGAGGATTTTTTTGCTGATGCCTGAAATGTCCGACAGTTCCGTAAGCGACCAGCCCCTTGCTTCACGCAAAAATTTTAGGTTGTCGCGCATAATCTGGAGTTCTCCTTCAGTTGATTTCTTTACTTGCGGGCTTAATTTTTCTTTTTTCACACTTATCATCTCCTTATTGTTTATCATAAGTCATTTTGAGTTATATGTCAATACCTCACAGTGAGTTATAGTAAAATAATATTAAGAGGTGATAATATGACTTACCAAGAAAGAATTAGGGCATTGCGTGAAGACAACGAGTTACTGCAAAAAGATGTTGCCCGTATATTGGGTATCGCACAGACAACATATTCTCAATATGAATTAAGTAAACGTGCTATGCCGATTGATTATTTAATTACTTTATGCAAATTCTACAATGTATCTCCTGAATATATTTTAGGATTGAGCGATGTAAAAAATCAAAATCAATGAGTTTTTTTCTGAGCTATTGTCTGCTTCATACAAATTCATACAAAAAAGCGGCATTTCAACCCGAAAAAGTGAGATGCCGCTTTTTTATCCGCTCCTTTCATAAAAGTCTTTTATTAAACAAATTCAATAAAAGACAAACAAAATGAATAAAAATTATTGATTTTATGAATAACTTTTGTTATATTTGAAGTAATCATTTGAATAATGATTACTCATATTGAAAAGCAGAAGAGAGGAGAGGTACCATGGCAATGCTCATAACCCTGTTTGTCAGCATTCTGGCATTTTTTCAGGCAACCTACGGCATGATGTTCGTCGCGCCCCAGAACCCTCCCTTAACCTACGGAGGAGCCCCCTATGAAGAAAAGGTGATTGAGGAATTCCTCCCCGTTTATGAAAACGGCGTCACAAATTACGCCGTCGTCATCCCCGACGACGCAAGCGACTCCGTCAAAACCGGCGCAAGATGGCTCAAAGAATTTCTTGAGCAGATGAGCGGAGGCACGCTCGCGCAGTACACCGCAAGCCAGTCCGCCCAGCGCGTTGCCGACGGGTTCGATCGTTTCATCGCCCTCGGCGGCACCGGCCTCGACAACGGCGCGCTCGACGCGGATATCGCCGCGCTCGGCGACGAGGCGTTCGTCAAAAAAGTGGTCGGCGATAACATTTTCATCTACGGCGTGGGCCGCGGCACAATGTACGGCTGCGCGAGCTTTATTGAAGAAGAGCTCGGCTGCCGCTGGTTCACCCCGGACCTGAAGGTGATCCCCGAAAGCCCCGACATCTCGATCGACAAAAACCTCTACAGCGTCCAAAGCACCGCGCTTGAATACCGCGACGTGTTCTGGGGAGTCGTCAACCAGTCGCCCGAATGGAAGGCCTTCCACAAAATCAACACCGGCATGGGCTCCTATATAGGTGTGGAATACGGCTACGGCGTGAACTACATCGATTTCTGCCACACAATGGAACGCCTGGTGCCCGCAAGCTATTATGCCGGACACCCCGAATACTTCTCCTGGCGGGCGGACCAGAAAGCATGGACGCTTGAGCAGCGCTGCCTGACAAACCCCGACGTGCTCGCCATTACCATTGAAAACACGCTCGCGCAGATTCGCAACGCGCCGCCGGACTACAAAATCATGTCCGTCACGCAAAACGACAACAGCGGCGTGTGCCAGTGCGCGAACTGCCTCGCGAAAGACGCGGAGCTGGGCGGGCCTTCGGGCACGAACATCTGGTTTGTGAACCAGGTCGCGCGGGCGGTCAAGGCCGAATTCCCGGACAGGGAGATTTATATCGACACCTTCGCCTACGATTACACAACCCAGGCCCCCACCGTTATCATTCCCGGGGTGAACACGCCGGACGACAACGTGATCGTGCGGCTGTGCTCCATCGGCTCGTGCTTCTGCCACCCGATCGACGAGTGCGGCCATTTCAAAGGCGAGGGATTTTTCGACACCTTCAAAGAGAAGCCCTCCCAGTTTGCGAAAGACATTGAAAACTGGTCGGCGATCTGCGACAAGCTCTATATCTGGGACTACACGACAAATTTCAAAACCTATTCCATGCCCTTCCCGAACCTGCATGTGCTCTCGAACAACATTCAGTTCTTTATTGAAAACAACGTTGTGGGCCTGTTTGAGCAGGGCAACTACGACGGCGGCAGAAACGGCGAATTCGACGCGCTGCGCGCCTATCTGCTCGCAAAGCTGATGTGGACGCCCGAGGCCAATGTGGAGCACCTGATGCAGGAGTTCATGAATGCCTATTACGGCGAGGCCTCCGCGCCCTATATTAAGGAATACATCGATTATATCAGCGACAAGGCGGTTAACACCTCCCACCTGTTCATCTTCAACAGGCCGGAGCAGAACGTGTATTTCTCGGCTTCGGAGTGCAAAAAGCTCGACGCGCTTTGGGACAAGGCCGAGCAAAACGCCAATGACGATACGCAGCTTGAAAACATCCGCCGCTCAAGGCTTTCGCTGCGGCATTATAAGGCGAACATGATGGTGGGCGAGTTCTCGCTGCTCAACCCAAGCAGGATGAGCGAAAACAAGCAGCTGTTCCATGACTCGGTGATGCTCGGCATGCGAAAATTCAAGGAAACAGACCCAATCTGCGAGCCTTACAGCGAATATGTCTGGGCCATGCGGCCGATCGAATGGGGAGACCCGATCGCATGGGTGGATTTTGTGGACGAGTCAAAGGTGATTCCGCTGGATATTGACGCATATATCGCGGCGCACCAAAGCTAACAATATAGTCGATTAACGCAAGAAAACAGCCCACGACCTGTTAAAGGTTGTGGGCTGTTTTCTTGCGTTAATCGACTATAGTTGAACGGCTATAATGTCACGCCGTCTTTAAAAATCGCGATTTCGCGGTAATCGTTTTCTTCATTTTTTGTTGTGCGGCCGTTTGCGGTATCAAGAACCAGCGTCCACAAATCCCGCGTCAGGCGCGCAAAGTCAAAATGCTCAAGCAACTCGCCCGCGTTATAGTCGATCCAGTTCGGCTTTCGCTCAAAAAGCCCGGTGTTCGTGGCAATTTTGATTGTGGGCACGGGTGCGCCAAGGGGGGTGCCCCGCCCGGTTGTGAACAGGATCATATGCGCGCCGCTCGCGGCAAGCGCCGTGGTGGAAACGATATCGTTGCCCGGGCCGCTGAGCAAATTCAGCCCCTTTTTGTTCAGCGCCCCGCCGTAAGAAAGCACGCCGCGCACCGCCGCCTTGCCGCCCTTTTGAATGCAGCCGAGCGACTTTTCCTCAAGCGTCGTAATCCCTCCCTTTTTGTTGCCGGGCGAGGGATTTTCATAGATCACCTGATTGTAACGTTTGTAATAATTCTTGAAAGAATTGATCATCCCGACCGTCTCATTGAATATACGCCCGTCGGCAGCGCGGTTCATCAGAATCGTTTCCGCGCCGAACATTTCAGGCACCTCTGTGAGCACAATGCTGCCGCCGAGGGCGGTCAAGCCGTCCGCAAAGCAGCCGCACAAAGGGTTTGCGGTGATGCCCGAAAACGCGTCGGACCCGCCGCATTTCAAGCCCACAACCAGCTCAGAAAGCGGCACTCGTTCACGCTTATCTTGCTTTGCAAGAAGCGCAAGCTGCCCGAGCGTTTCCATGCCTTCGGCCAACTCGTCGCCCGCGTCCTGCGTCACGAGGGTCCTGATTCTGTTTTTATCATATTCGCCGAGCTTCGGCAAAAACACATCCAAATGATTGTTCTCGCAGCCGAGGCTCAGCAGCAGCACGCCCGCGGTATTCGGATGTTTCGCAAGCCCCGCGAGGATCGCTTGCGTAAAGCCCTCGTCATCCCCCAGCTGCGAACAGCCGTAGGGGTGGGTGTAGGCGAAAAATCCGTCGCAGCACGCCCCGAACAGGGTGCCGGCCTTTTGCGCCAGCTGCTCGGCGGTTTTGTTCACGCAGCCCACAGTGGGCAGAATCCAAATCTCATTGCGGATGCCCACCCTGCCGTCCGTGCGGCGGTAGCCCTCAAAAAACCGCTCTTCGGGCAAAACAGGCCGCACAGTTTCGGGCGAGGGAGCGTATGTATATTCAATAATGTCAGACAGGGCTGTTTTCATGTTGTGGCTGTGCACCCACGCGCCGGCGGGGATGTCCTGTGTGGCAATGCCGATGGGGTAGCCATATTTGATCACGCGCTCCCCCGCTTTGACGTGACAAACGGCGGCCTTATGCCCAAAGGGGATGTCGGCAAGCAGGCAAAGGCCGTCTTCGGTCGTTCCCTTCGCAAGATCCTCCAGCGCAACGGCAACCGAATCGTCCGCGTGGATTTTCAGCAATCGTTTCATTTTGCAATCATAGTCCTCTCATGATCCTTCATGCCAAAAAGGAACACGGGATGCATCGCAAACCGGTTCCTTGGCAATCGCCGCCTCATGCATGAGGTGGCACAACTATATTCCTTTTAGCTGATTGTTCACAATATGGCTTTCAACACACGCGCAAAGGCCGGGCACGGCGCATAGATCCATGCCCCAAAGACGCTCGCAGGAAAGGATGTCACGAACAGGGCTTTCCCCCCGCCATGCGGCGGAGAAACTCTTCAGGTTTTCTTCGTCGTCGCGGATTTCATAGCGCTCATCCGCACGATTGCCGTAATATTTGCCGTTTTCCCACTCGCCGCGATAAAACACAATCAGCGCCGCCAGGGCACGGCAGAGCAGCGGGGGCAAACGCCCGTAGGCCGCAAGGTAGTCAAGCAGCGTGGGCAGGCACCTTGCCTTGAATTTTGAAACGCTGTTGAGTGAAATATCCAAAAGGCGGTGCTTTATGAAGGGGTTTGCGAACCGCTCCAAAACGGCGTTTGCGAAGCCCTCCAGCTCCTCCATCGGGAGCGGCAGCGTGGGGATGATCTCCTGGAACATCGCTTTTTGGATGCGGTCGTTAAATTTCGGGTCGCGCATCATATCAAGCACAATATTGTGCCCCGCAAGATAAGCCTCAAGCACGCTTAACGTGTGCGCACCGTTGAGAATGCGCACCTTGCGCAGACGGTAAGGCGTGATGTCCCGTGCGAACACAATGTCAAGACCCAGCTTGTCAACCGGAAAGTGCTTCGCCCATTCCTTCGGGCATTCGATCGCCCAGAAAAGAAACGGCTCGGCGGTCACAAGCAACGGGTCATCATAGCCCAGCGAGGCAAAAATCTCGTCCTGCTCCCCTGCCGGAAAGCCCGTCACGATTCTGTCGACAAGCGTATTCGCAAAACAGCAGGCAGCGTCAAGCCACCGCAAAAAGCCCTCTTCCAGCTCCCACAGCTTTGCATAGGCGACAATGGCCTCTTTGAGCTTTTTGCCGTTGTCTTCAATCAGTTCAACAGGCAGGAAAAACAAGCCCTTTTCCGCGTCGCCGCCAAAGAACTGATAGCGCTTGTGTAAAAAAACCGCCATTTTGGCAGGAAAAGCCGCGGGCGGCGCGTCGACATAGGCGTCCTTGCCCGTAAAGGTGATGCCCGCCTCGGTGGTGTTTGAAATCACAATCTGCAAGCCGGGGTTTTCGGCGCAGGCCAAAAATGCGGCATAGTCCTCATAGGGGTTGATGCAGCGCGAAACCGAGTGGATACGCGCGGCGTTCTCCACCACCTGCCCGTTTTCGAGGCCCCGCATGAGCACGGTGTATTCGCCCTTCGCGGCATTGATTTTTTCGCAGTTGCCCGCGGCAATGGGCTGCACAAGCACGGCTTTGCCCGAATATATGCCCTGTGTATTCGCGCGCTCTAAAATATAGTCCGCAAAGGCGCGCAGAAAGTTGCCCTCGCCGATTTGCAGAACCGTTTCGGGGGCGGAATAACCCCCGCTTTGATTTGCGTCTTTATGGATCATTTATAAAAACCTCACTGGTAAACAAATTCAGGCGTCAATACCGAAATAGCGCGCGGCGTTGTTGAACGAGACGTCCCGCACGATTTCTTTGAGCGTTTCCATGTCGGCGGGGTATTCGCCGTTCTCCACCAGGTTGCCGATGAACTCGCACAGAATGCGCCTGAAATATTCATGGCGGGGATAAGAAACGAACGAACGCGAGTCTGTGACCATGCCGATAAATTTGCCCAGCACGCCGAGATTGCCGAGAGCTTTGATCTGCTCGCGCATACCGTCGATGTTGTCGTTAAACCACCACGCGGTGCCGAACTGCATTTTGGAGGCGGCCTCTTCGCTCTGGAAGTTGCCGATCATCGAGCCGAGCACATAATTGTCTTTGGGGTTGAGCGTGAACAAGATGGTTTTCGGAAGAATTCCTTCCGTTTCAAGGCTGTCAAGCAATCTTGAAAGACCGTGGGCGATCTCCCTGTCCGCAATCGAGTCGTAGCCCGTGTCGGGCCCGAGCTTCTGGAACTTGGGGGTATTGTTGTTGCGCATAGCGCCGATGTGGATTTCCATACCCCAGTTTCTCTTGTGATATTCCTTCGCAAAGAAACGCATCAGCTCCGTGCGGTATTGGTCAAGCTCTTTTTTGGTGAGGGTTTCGCCGTTCTTGCCCTTTTTGAAAATCGCGTCCAGCTCACATTCGGTGGCGCGCTCATAGGGCACATACAGCAGCGCGTGGTCCGTCGCACGGCAGCCCAATTGGGCAAAAAATTCAATGCGCTTGAGCAGCGCCTGCTTGAGGTCGGCATAGGAGTTGATCTCCATTTCCGCCGCCTTTTCCATGTCTTTAAGCCAGGGAATAAAGGTCCACAGCTCAATGTTCAGCGCCTTATCGGGGCGGAACGCAGGAATCACCCTGCACTTGAAGCTCTTGTCCTCTGCGATCAGCTTGTGGTATTCCAGGCTGTCCGCCGCGTCGTCTGTGGTGCAGACGCAGGCCACATTGGACTTTTCGATCAGCTCGCGGAGCGTAAAGCCGCCCGCGGCGATTTTTTCGTTGGCGGCTTTCCAGATGCCCTCGGCCGTTTTGGCGCTCAACGGCTCATAAATACCGAAATAGCGCCGCAGCTCAAGGTGCGTCCAATGATAGAGGGGGTTGCCCACCATATACGGCAGGGCGGCCGCCCAGGCCTTAAATTTTTCTTCAGAAGACTTTTCACCTGTGATATAATCTTCGGCAATGCCAAAGCCGCGCATACCGCGCCACTTGTAATGGTCGCCCAAAAGCCAAAGAGCGGTGATGTCCTGCGGCTG
Source organism: Oscillospiraceae bacterium (assembly GCA_031270605.1). Lineage (GTDB taxonomy): Bacteria > Bacillota > Clostridia > Oscillospirales > Acutalibacteraceae > JAISXG01. The sequence continues at coordinate 7,350 of JAISXG010000022.1, forward strand.
GCGGTTTTCATAAATCTCCTTCGGCGACAAATGGCAGTGCCAGTCAAAAATCGGCATGGTTTTCGCAGTCGCGAATAACTCCTTTGCCGTTTCGGTTGAAAGTAAAAAGTCTTCACCCATAAACTGTTTCATCATTCTCATCCTTTATCTTAAAATTTATATATCGCCATGATAAAACCGACTGTCAAGCTATTCTGTCCTGCCGAACACCCGCGCGGCAAAGGGGGCGACAGCCCAATACACAAGTCCCGTCACGGCCCCTGCGCCGATGCCGAACAGGAGCAGCGGCGGCCCATAGCCAAAAAACAGGTTTGTGCTTGCAATAATACACGCGGCGGCAAGCTGCCCGACATTGTGCATGACCGCAGAAGAAACCGAAACGCCCAAAACGCCCACGCGCCCGGCAAGAAATCTTTTGAACAAAAACAAGACCGACAGGCTCAAAAGCCCGCCCGCAAGGCTGATGAAAAACGCGGACGCGCCGCGCAGAAAAAAAGCAAAGCCGCTTCTTGCGAGCACAATGCCAAAGGCATAGGGCAACCCGAGCAGATATAAAGCCAGCATCACGACAACGTTGGCAAGCCCCAGCTTCACCCCGGGGGGCAAAAAAGCGACGGGGGACAGCAGGCTTTCAAAAAATGAGAGCGCCAATGCCAGCGCCGCCAGCAGCCCCGTCAACGCCGTGCGTTTTGTTGACACAAGCACACGCTCACCGCCCATGCTCCCACTCCCGAATTTTTCTATAAACACAAAGCCTCAATAGGCAATCGCATCAAATGTGTCCTCATGCCCGGCCGAAACAACCTTCACAACCACCCGCGCAGGCACGCAAACAGCCATATCGCCGTTTTTTGTGAGCGTTCCCGCAGCGGCGCACAGCCTGTCAGGGCAGCCGGCGCTATGCACACGAATATACCCCGGCCCTGCGCGCAGCACAAGAAAGGGGTCTGTCGGCAGATCAATGAATTGTTCTTCTGTCAACCGGGAAAGGTCGATCACCTGATATTCCATATTTTCTATATAAATATGAGCCGAAATGCCGCCCTTGTCAAGCAACTTGGGGAAATATAAGAAAAAAGCAATTAAAATTATGCCAAGAATCAAAAGAAAATCGGTTTTTTGAATCAGTCGTTTACCATTCAATGACAAAATCCCCGTTTGTAATCACGATTTGCGTTCTCAGCCCGTTTGTCACGCGCACCGTGTTGTCTGCGCCCACAAAAACGGCTTCCACCCCAAACTGCGTGAGCAGCGGCAGGCTTTCGTCATAGCCGAGGATGAAGCATGCGGTCGAAAGCGCGTCGCTCAGCAGCCCCGTGGGGGCAATTATGGTCACACTCTTCAAGCCGCTGCCGGCCGGCCAACCCGTTTTTGCGTCAAGGATGTGATGGTAGTATTTGCCGCCCGACTCAAAACCGCGTTCATACAGCCCCGAGGTGGAAATCACACACTCTTTTTCAACTTTTAAAGAGGCAAACACCTCGGTCGCCGCGCCGTCGGGGTCGCGGATGCCGATCGTCCATGCGCCATTTTTCTCAGGCTCGCCAAACACAAGCACGCTGCCACCGACAGAAACCGTGCCGCCCTTGATGCGGCTCTCTTTCAAAATACGCCACGCGGTGTCACAGGCAACACCCTTGCCGAAAGCGCCCAAATCAATGCTGCCCGTGCCCGCAAGGGCGGCGGCTGTGCCCGAAGCGGTCAGGTTCTGAAAGCCGACAGTTGCCAGCGCGGCGGCAATTTCCTCCTGTGACGGCACTTTATTCTGTCCCGACTCAAAATCCCAGAGCTTTGTCAGCGCCCCGACAGTCAAATCCATTCTGCCGCCCGTGAGGGCGCAAACAGATTTTATTTCGTTGAGCAGCTCGGTCACACGCAAATCAATGTCCGCAACGCTGCGGTCCGCATTGAGCCTGCCCACGACCGAGGCCGCCACACGCCATGACAGAATATTGTTTTCATCATCGCGCATGGCCGCAAAAATGTCTTCGCTCACGCTCTTTTTGCCAAAGCCGCGCAAAGAAACATCCACCAGCGTGCCCATGATGAACGACGGCGAAATCGAAGAAGCGGCGCTGTTCGAGCGCGCGAGGTCGGCCCCGATGACTGAAACCAAAGCGACAACCATCAGCAAAACGGCAATCAGGCTTTTTCTCTTTTTGATCTTTTCAGTCATGCGGCACCTCCTTTTTATATTCCGATTTTTTCAGCGCAGGCTTCTAAATGCGACGCGGCAACATAGCCGGTGATGTGCGTGCTTGACAAAAGTGAAGCCAGAACATGAAAGCGCAGCCGACCCAAGCGCAGCCTCGCAAACATGCGGTTTTGCAAAATTTCAAGCTTCTGAACATCCGCATATTGCAGCATCACCATCTTTTTATTCAAAATACCGGATGAAAAATGAATCACTTTTTCATCATAGCAAGCCGACTTCGTGCGAAAGCTGAGATAGGCCATGCCCAAACAAAAAACTAACCATAACCCGAACAACAGCGGCGAAAAACCAAAGGCAAGCCAGAGCGCGATGCCGCCCACAGCAGCGAAAAACGCGGCCTTTAAAAAAAGCGGCACCAATGCGGCCCTGGGCGAACGGTGCACCGCTGCCGCGCATAAAAAACCGGGCGCACAAGCGTCAAGCACGCTTTGCAGCTCACTTTTGTTCACAAGCAGGCTCAAAACCGAGGTTTCATTGTTTTCATTGCCAAGCCCAAGCACGGCGGCCTCAACATAATAAAGACCGAACAGCCTTGCAAAAAACGGCTGTTTCACCGTTACGGCGTTGATCCGGTCGCGGGTGAACGAATAGCTGCGCTTGCGCAGCAGGCCATAGTCAAGATAAATGCGGCGCTCATCCTTTTGCAGCGAAAAACGGGCATAGCGCAAAGCAGAAAGCAGCCCCTTGCCAAAAACAATAACGATACTGAAAAGAATGAACGGCAAAAGCGAATCCTGCCCCTGTTGTTCCTCAAAAAAAACTGAAACAAACGGCAGCAAAAACACAATTACCGCCAAAATAATTTGCGTTAGCGTAATGCTGAGCGCGGCATGGCGAATCACCTTTGAAAACGAAAAAGCGATCACCGGCTCAAGTTCGCTCTGCGCCTGCACCGGCTGAGCGCCCTGCGCACCCGAATGCTCTTGTTTGAGACCCAAGATATAGGCCTTGAACTGCTCGGCGTGCGTTTTTTTGAGCACAAAGGTGAAATCCGTCGCGCTTGCGGTGGCAAAAGAATTAAGGTCAAGCTTGACCTTGCTTGTGCCGATGAGCTGCTCAAAAAAATTGCTTTCCAGATTCACCGTGGCAATGTGCTCAACCGGCAATGAGGATTGCTTTTTCATGAGGGTTTTCTTTTCAACAAGCAGCACGCCGTCCGCAACATGAAAAAAGGTTTTTTTCCACGTCCGCACACCGAAAAACACGAACACAAGCAGCAGCAAAAGCACGCCCGCGCCCGAAAAAAGCACCTGCACACGCCCCTGCAGCAGCAGGGCAAGCAATTCACGCCAATAGGCGGCCGTGAAAACACGGCCGGTGTAAATCTCCGCATCCCCCACGCGGGAGAAAAGCAGAATCAACAGCGCGCCCACAACCGAAAACAGGCGTTCAACGATCAGGCTCGGGTGGTTTCTCTGGGGCGAGTCAAACATGGCTCTGCCCCCCGCCTGCCTGAATTTTTTTACGCACAACCGCGTTAAGCTGCTCGCCCAGCGCGTCAGCCTTCGCAAGCTCAAGAAAACGAAAGGTCGCCGTGCCGCCGCCTGTGGTGATCACCACTTTCGCAACGCCGAACAGGCTGTCGATCGGCCCGCGGGATACTTGTATTTGATAAATCCGGTCAATCGGCACAATCGTGCGGGAGATAAAAACAGCGCCCTCTATAATTTCCACCCGGTCTTCACCGAGATGGTAACGGTAGCGCATGTGGCGGAACGGGGGTAAAAGCGCACAATAAAGCAGCGCGGCCACGGCAACGAAAAGCCCCGCAGGCCACAGGGAAAGCCCCTGCCAAAGAAAGCGCTTCGCCAGCGCAAAAAGAGCAAACAGCAGCCCGGCCGAAAACAGCGCCTGCAAAGCGGCCGTTACCGCCAGCACCCCCAGCGCTTTTTTTGAGAGCCTTTGATATTCCATAATATTCAAACCTCTTTTTTGGACCGAATAAACGCGCGCACCATGTCGCCATTAATATTTTCAGTGAAAAACGCAACCATATTTTTCGCTTTCTTCGCGGGATGCGGATTCCACTCCGCAACAGGGGCGGGCGTCACGCCCATCTTTTTGAGCAGCGGCACCAGCGCGCGCATACGCTGCAAAAAGTCGGGCCTGTCCTTGAGTGCGGCATAGGACCAACCGGTTTCCGCCACGGCGGCAAAACGCGGAAAGGTCATATATGCCATTTTTTCAAGCGTTTCCACATATTCCGTCCAGATACAGGCGGATACGCCCAGCACATTCTCTTCCGCCGCAGGCTCGATGCCCTTCACAACAGGCTCATAAGAATAGGTCTTGCTGAGGCTCGTCATCGCATAGGGGTAATCGGTGTAATAATGGAAAAAGTCAGAAACGATCACCTTGCCGCCGCTGTTGGCCCAGTCGGCGCTCAATCCCTCTTTATCCATCCACATCTGCGCAATCATGTCGTTCTCAAGCATGCCGCTTTTGAGGCTTTCGTTCCAGCAAACAGCCGTTCTGCCGTGCGCGCGCAGATAGTCCTGCACGCGGTTGGCAAAATACCCCTGCAGCTCCTCTTCGTCACGCAGGCCTTCCTCCACCATGCGAGCCTGGCACGCGGGGCACTTGCGCCAATTGGTCTTTGGGGCCTCGTCGCCGCCGATATGTATGTAGCGTGAGGGAAAAACCTCCATGACCTCATCCAAAACGCCCTCAATAAAAGCAAAGGTTTCATCCTTGCCCGCGCACAGGATTTCAGGGAAAATCCCGCCGGTCGTGCGCAAAGGCAGTTCTTCACCCGAGCACGAAAGCGCGGGATACGAGGCAAGCATCGCCGTTGTATGCCCGGGCATGTCCATCTCAGGGATCACATCAATATATCGCTGGGCGCAATAACGCACAACCTCGCGCATATCCTCTTTTGTGTAATAACCGCCATAGGGCTCGTTGACATGGCGGTTGCCGAAGTCTGACGACGCACGCACAGACCCAACCTCCATCAGGCGCGGATATTTCTCAATTTCCATGCGAAAGCCCTGATCGTCGCTCAAATGCCAGTGGAACACATTGAACTTAAACAGCGCCGCCGCGTCGATCATGGTTTTCAGCTCGTCGAGCGTCTGCATGTGCCGCGCGGAGTCGATCATAAAGCCCCGAAAGGCAAAGCGGGGTCTGTCTTCAATCTTCATGCACGGCAGCTCGCCGCCCTCTGCGGTGTTCACAAGCTGCTTGATCGTCTGCCAGCCGCGAAACAGCCCGCAGTCTGTCGAAGCGCCGACGGTAACGCCCTGCCCGGTTACCTCTAAAATATAGGTTTCTTCACCCAGAATATTTTTGTCAATTTTTTTTGTAACATAGGGCATGATGCTGCCTTCGGGGAGCGTGAAACTGCCGGTTTTTATTACGGTGCGCAGCGGCACGGGAACCACATTCACTACAGCCATCCTATCATCCTCTTCCTGCTTTATTTTCCAATAATATATTAAAATATCCAAAACCATCGCCAAAAGATTTGATTGAACACAAAATATAACCTTTTTAATTATAACATATTTTACAAGAACAGTAAAGCGAAGATTACCGTTTGGAAAGAAGATATTTCCAAAATTAGCAGTTGTAAAAAGTCGAAACACTCTGTATAATATAATTTATTATTATTTTTGGGAGGCGCAGTATGTTCGCATTGCCAAAATTCATTGAGCCGGATTTCAATCGCGAGCCGTTTCTTTCTTATCCCGATGTCGCAACACAAGAGGCGGGCGACGGCTATATTCCCGAAAACTTTTATGCGACCACGATTTTTCCCGAATATTTCAAAATCAACGGCGAATGGGTCATGATCACAGAGAGCCGCATGGACTGCTCGGTTGTCATTAAAAACGGCAGGCCCTATGCCGTTGAAATGCGCAACATTAAAGCGGGCGACGAGGTCGTCGTGGGCAGAACGGACGACGGCTCGGGCGGCGTGTTTGTGTACGCGCAGGCCTTCGCGTTCCCTTCTGACGACGAAGACACGGAGGACGGCGCGTTTTCATTCCGCACCGGCAAATCACGAGAGACCTCCTATTCGCAGGACTATGACAGGATGTATGAGATTTTGCGGCATGACCGCGGGCACGGCCACATTGTTTGGGTGCTTGGCCCCGCGTGCGTGTTTGACTATGACTCCCGCCGCGCGATGGAAAACCTCATTGACGCGGGCTTTTGCCATGCGTTGTTTGCGGGCAACGCGCTCGCGACGCACGACCTGGAGGCCTCTGTTTTTCACACGGGCCTCGGGCAGGATATTTATTCGAAAAAACAGATGAAAAACGGGCACTACAACCATCTGCACACCATCAATTTGGTGCGCCAGAGCGGCTCGGTGGCCCATTTTGTGAAGGATTATGACATCAAGCACGGCGTGATGAGCGCACTCGTGCGCAATAACGTGCCCTTTGTGCTCGCGGGCTCCATCCGCGACGACGGCCCGCTGCCGGACGTGTGCGGCAACGTGTATGAAGCGCAGAACAAAATGCGGGAGCACACAAAAAAGGCAACCACCGTCATCGCTCTCGCAACGCAGCTGCACACCATTGCGGCAGGCAACATGACTCCCTCCTATCAGCTCGTGGACGGTATCGTGCGCCCCGTTTATTTTTATGTTGTGGATGTTGCGGAGTTTGCGGTAAACAAGCTGCATGACCGCGGCAGCCTCAGCGCAACAGGCATTGTGACCAACATTCAGGATTTTCTTGTGAACACGGAAAGGAACTTGACAAATGGAGAATGAAAACAGCCAGTCCCTCGGCCTGCAACTGAACAAAAAAACGATCCTGAGCATCACCGCGGTGCTGTTCGCCGTGATGCTTCTCGCAGGTGTGCTCACACAGGTGATTCCCGCCGGGGAATATCAGCGCGACACACAGGGCTCCATCATCGGTGAAATCAATGGCGAAAGCACCTATGCCGGCCTGCCTGATTTTCAATACAGCTTCTGGCGTGTGTTTATCGCCCCCCTTGCGGTGTTCGCGACCAAAGACGCGGTCACGGGCGTTGCCGTCATGCTTTTTATCGTGCTGATCGGCGGCACGTTTTTGATTCTTGACAAGGGCGGCATTCTCAAATATATTATGAGCTTTATTGTGCAAAAGTTCTCGCACAAAAAATACGCCCTGCTCGCCGTGATGACGCTTGTGTGCATGGCGCTCAGCTCCGTGATGGGCATTTTAGAAGAGGCGATCACCCTCGTGCCACTTGCGGCGGCGATCGCGCTCGCTTTGGGATGGGACTCGCTCGTGGGCGTTGGAATGAGCCTTGTCGCGACCGCCTTCGGCTTTACCGCCGCCACTTTTAACCCCTTCAATATCGGCGTGGTGCAGAGCATGGCCGGGCTGCCGATGTTTTCGGGCCTTGCGTTCCGGCTTTTGATTTTCGCCTGCGTCTATCTGATTTTATTTTTATTCCTGTTCCGTTACGCAAAAAAAATTGAAAAAGATCCTAAGAAATCCCTTGTGTATGAAACCGACCTCGCCCTGCGCGAGAAATACATAAATTCCATCGACAGCGATATCGTGAAAAACAGAAACCTCGCAAAAGCCACGCGCACCTTTGTGCTTTGCGTTTCGTCTGTTGTGCTGTTCGCGGCGGCGGGGTTCGCGGCAAGGTTTATCAAAAGCATTCCGGCAGACGTTGCGGACATGCTCGGTTATCTGCCCATGGTGGGCATGGCCGTCATGTTCACAACAGGCGGGCTGCTCGCGGGGCACAAGGCGGGCATCCGCGGCAAAAATCTGCTCAAAGCCTTCGGTGCGGGCGTAAAAGCCATTGCACCGGCCATTCCGCTGATTATTTTTGTGATGGGCATCACCTTCATCCTCAAAGAAGGCAAAATCATCGACACCATGCTCTTTTACATCTATAACCTCATTTCCGGCTTCTCGCCCTCCGCGTCCCTTTTAATTATTTTTGTGTTCATTCTGGTGCTGGAGTCCTTCATCGGCAGCGGCACCGCAAAAGCCTTTTTGATCATGCCGCTCGTGCTCCCGCTTGCGGACATGGTGGGCATCACGCGGCAGTCCATCGTGACGGCGTTCTGCCTCAGCGACGGCTTCGGCAATTTGATGTTCCCCACAAGCGGCGTGATGCTCATTGCCATCGGCCTTGTGAACGTGTCATACGGCAAATTCTTGCGGTGGACGTGGAAGCTGTTCGCCGCGGCATTCGTCCTGTGCGCGCTCATTATGCTGCTTGCGGTCAAAATAAACTATCAATAACAATATTTCCAATAATTCAGAAAAGGGGTGTTCTTATGGCTGAATTCAAGCTTGGTTTCGGAATCGACAAAAACGCGCGCATTGCGGAAAATCTCACAGAGCTTGTGGGCAACACGCCCATGCTCAAGCTCGCGCGATACAGCGCCTCGCAGGAGACCCGATGCCCCGTCATCGCAAAACTCGAATATTTCAACCCGCTCGGCAGCGTGAAAGACCGCGTGGCCCTCGCGATGATTGAAGACGCGGAGCAAAAAGGCCTGCTCACACCCGGCAGCGTGATCATTGAGCCGACAAGCGGTAACACGGGCATCGGGCTTTGCTTTGCGGCGGCGATCAAAGGCTATAAGATGATCCTCACGATGCCCGAGAGCATGAGCGAAGAGCGCAAAAAGCTCATGCGCGCGCTCGGCGCAGAACTCGTGCTCACCCCGGCGGCCGAAGGCATGGGCGGCGCGATTCAAAAGGCGGAGGACCTCGCCGCAGGCACCGAAAACAGTTTCATCCCCGGTCAGTTTGACAATCCGGCAAACCCGGATATTCACCGCAAAACCACCGCCGCCGAGATCCTGCGCGACACCTACGGCAAAATCGATTATTTTGTCGCGGGCGTGGGCACGGGCGGCACGATAACCGGCGTGGGCGAAGTGCTGAAGGTTTATAACCCCGACATTAAAATCATTGCGGTGGAGCCTGCGGACTCCCCTGTGCTCTCGGGAGGCGAAAAAGGCGCTCACAGATTGCAGGGCATCGGGGCGGGCTTTGTGCCGGCAGTGCTTAACACGGAAGTGTTTGATGAAATCATCACCGTCACAACAGAGCAGGCCTATGCCGCCGCCCGCATGGCGGCCAAAACCGAGGGGCTGCTCATCGGCGTTTCCTCCGGCGCGGCGCTTTATGCCGCAACCGAGGTCGCGAAAAGGGATAAGATGACAAACAAAACCGTCGTTGTCCTCCTGCCCGACTCCGGTGAACGGTATCTCTCGACGGATTTATTTGAATAAACAAAAAAGGATTCGCGCTGTCAAACGCCAACCTTTTCAATCATCAGACGCGGCTCCCGCGTCATTCAAGCGCAAAGAGACAATTAAGCGCACAGCTGACAGTCTGAAAACAGACGTTTGGCTGTGTTTTTTATAGTCATTCTACTTGAAAAGGGTCCAGAGGTTTTCGAGGATATTTTTCGCAGTTCAAGGATAACGCCGCAGACAAGCTGGCGCTTGTCAAGAAGGAAGACGCGGAAATGCTGAAAACAGACCGAAAAGATCGGACTGTTTTCAGATAGGATGACTATATTATTCAGAATCATCCTTATCCGGTATAGATTCCATGATATCCCCCGGCTGACACTCCAGCGCCGCGCAAATACGGTCAATGATATCCGTTTGCACAACCTTATTGCTTGACAGTTTCGCGACAGTAGCATTCGAAATATGGGCCATTTTCATTAAATCGCCCTTTTTTAATCCTTTACGGTTCAGCAAATCAAATAGTTTATAATAATAAATCCCCATATAATAACGCTCCATTTCAAGATATATATTACTATAGCACACAAAAATCTTTGCGTAAACAGTAAAAAAACTTCGTATGGAAAGAAAAAAGGAACAGTGCAGCCACCGTTCCTTTTTCTGCTGTTTTCACTGAATGTTACAAAATATAATCCGTTATACAGTCATACCAATGCACATAGGTGTCACCGTTGATTGTGATGCGTTCATTGCCCGGCAAACGCTCTATCCACCGCTGCCCATAGCGGTTCAAGGCCCAGTCGTCACGGTTAAAGCGCCGCCATAGAACGGTGCGGCCATGTTGGTCAATAAACTGCTCCGTGGCGATGCTGCTGTTATAGGTTTCGACATCCATCGCACAAACGGCGTCATAGGTTTTACCCGCAATGCTCACGGCATAGCGCCCCACAACGTCAAGCACTTTCTTTCCCGCTGCGCAGGTGATCTCCGCGCCATTGCGACAGATCAGGCCTTTAGGCGTGAGAAGGGTTTCGTTGCCGCAGTTATCCTCACCAAAGCCCCAATTGTCAAGAAAGGCATCCCCGTCAAGAAATGTGTAATATTTTTTTACACCATTCTCCACATGGCTTTCAGCCAGCAAGCGGCAATGAGTTTCTGTAAGCTGCGCCACAAGGCGGCGTTCCACGGGGTTTGTCGCGCCGACGGCGTTGCATTCCATGGGATCATATTCCAGCGCGTGAATCTCAATCCCTTCAATTCCGTGCACCTCCGCTTTGCCGGCAACCCGCATATCCATAAATTCGGTTCTTTTCTTTTCCGGAAAGTCATACATCGCCCAGGAAAGCCGCTCCCTCAATTTAGGTACAAGAAATCACCCCATCAATTCCTCCCATTTCACAGGAAACGGCTCTTCCTCGCTTTTTATGATTGTATAATCCAGCATAAACTCAGGCAATTTGCTCATAATACTTTCTCCTTTCGCTTCTCGGGGCGGGTATGGATAGAGCAGCCTGAACCTCTGCTTTACGTGATACAGGCGGCTTTTCACCGTGCCGAGGGGCACCCCCAGCTTTTTAGCGATCTCCACCTGCTGATAGGATTGAAAAAAATACAGATGCAGTATCTGTCTGTCTTTTTCTTCAAGCGAAGCAAGCGTATCCCGCACGGGGTTGCTCCAGCCCGCCGCCATACGCCCACAAAGCGCCATGCCAAGAGGCAGATCATCAAAGGACACCTCCGGCGACCTTGCCCGGCTGCGAAAATAATCGTTGCATTTGCTGCGGGCAATGCTGATCAGCCACGCCTTGAATTGCATTTCATCGCGCAGCTGGCCGAATTTTTGATAGGCCGTCAGGCAAACCTCCTGCAAAACATCATCCGCGTCCATTTTTGCGGCAATTTTAAACCGTACGAACCGCTCCAGCGCATTTCTGTGCTCGCTTAACAAGCGTTCAAATTCACTCAGTTCCATCCACCTCCCTATTCTGAAATCAGAAAACCGGTTTTCCCCTTACAGTAAAGTCATGACTTACTATATATAGACGCTGTTTTTAAGAAAAAGGTTCAATCATAAAAGGTATTTCATAAAAACAAAAGGGCACGGATTTTCGCCCGTCCCTCACGCAGTATAGCCGATTAACTTGGAAATGAGCTAAAAGATTACGAGGATATTTTTTATTTTGCCCGTGCACCTGTGCACGTGCGCCCACCGCAGGCAGGCTTTCAGTCCTATGCGGGCAAACACAGCAAAACGAAAAATAGGCTGCAAGATTTAGCGCAGTTTCAAGTTAATTGGCTATACTGATAATATACATCATTATGTGCCTTTGCGGCCCAGCACGCTTTTCGGGCGGGGAGCGGGCGGCGGCGCAGGCTCTGTGCGCTCGTTAATCTGAATTTTTGCAGCGGGGTGATAAAAACAGGTGGCGGTTCTCAGCATAAAAAAATCGTTCATGGAAACAGATACGCTTTTCTGCCCTTCGTAGCCCAGCGCATATTTAAACACCATGCCCCAAAAAGCGCCGATGCTTTTTTTCACAAACACATCGAGCGCGGCGTCGTGCCTGCCCGTGAGCGACACAAAATCCTCCTTATAATACATTAAAAAGGTTTTCACCGGGGGGATTGCAAACAGATCGTTGCAAAAAATAATGTGCGAAAGCAGCTCGCGGTCATTCACCGCCTCCATGCATTTGCTCCAATACTTTTCATACTCCGCATTCTGCTGGAATTCTTGAAACGGAATATAAACCTTTGAGAAATTCTGCTCGATTGCAGCGGCAATTTCAGTAATATTCATACTTTTACCTCTATTTAACATATGTTAATTTATATTATGTTATTATTATATATTTAATAATATATGGTGTCAAGTAAAATATAAAAAGAGAAACGGAATTCCGTCCCTCTTTTTGCATTCTGGCACAGTAAATTATCTGATCACATCATTATGGCTGTTCCGTCACCGGGTGAGCCTGCGTTTCCACCTCAAAAGAAATAAAATTATTGCGCGGGGCATAATTCCAGCGCATCCCGAACACCGCGCACGCGTCACAGGGTATATACAGCTGTTCCCGCGCGCCGCGGAATACCGATGCGGAGAGTTTGACCTCGCCCTGATTCGTTTGAGCGGTGTCGCTGCCCTCTGTGAAGACCGCGCTCTTGCCATAAATCTCAAGTGAAACTCTGCCCGGCTTTTTCTCCACAAGCCCGCCCACACAGCCGATCAAAACGGCAAGCGGGGCGTACCAGACGCCGTCTTTTTCAACGCAGGGGGTATCAACCTGGCAAAGGCCGAGATCCATGCCCTTGAATTTCATGCGGGTGCGGTTATATATGGGCGGCTGGACGTAGGGCAAAATCGTGTCTGTGGATTTGTCAATCGTACATTGGTCAATGATCCGGCCGTCATTGAAAACGGAAGTCAGGGTCATTTTATCCCCGTCCACTTCAACGATGCAAACACAGCAAACCTGCTCCTCCTGCGGGTGGAACGCCGCGTGCCACACCTTTTGCAGCGTGCGCGAGCCGGGCGGGTTATAGTGGCTGTTGCCGAGCATATAGTGAATCGTCCCCTGTGAGGGGCGGTCAAACAGCTCTTCGTTTTTCAAGGGAAAGCTCCTTGAAAAATTATGTTCATGCCCCGAAAACACAAGGTCGAACAGCTCGAACGCCTCGCGCATGAGGGGATAGGCCTCATAATTCTGGCAATCTGTGCCCGAATAGCAGATGGGGAAATGATAGGTGCCGAGCTTCCAGGTCTGTTTGCAGCCCTTTAAGTCCTCGATCACCCAGTCGCGCACAAACTCTTGCCCGCTCAGGCCGAGTATATTAAAATGCACGTTGCCGTAATCAAAGGCATAGCTCGCCGTTTTCCAGCCCTCGGGGCCGTTATCGGCGTAAGAGCCGCGAAACTGGTTGCTGAAAAACTCCGCCGGGTCGGAATAATATTTGCCGGTGCCTTTTTCGTAGTCCGCGAAGCCGCGGTCATCATGGTTGCCAAGCGCCATCATCAGCGGAACGGATTCCACCACGCCCGCGTAGCCGCTGGCAAACAGGCCGTTCCACTGCACCTCATGCTGGCCGCAGTCGGTGTTGTCGCCGCCGGTCAGAATAAACCTTGTGTCCGGATGCTCTTCAAGCACCTGCTTTAAAAAGCTGTTGAAGCGCGAATAATCCGGGCAGTGGTGTGGCTCGCCCTTTTGCTGGTCCGCCACACAGGCAAACTTGAATTTTGTGAGATGTTCAGGCGCGGTGGTAAACGAGAACGTTTCACTGCGGTGCGCGTCACTGCCGCAGGTGTAATAATATTTCGTATCGGGCTTCAGCCCTTTGAGGGTGCACCAGAACATATGGCTCGTGTCGATGTCGCTCTCAAACACGCCCTGCTCGGCATCCGCGCGGTAAATCTCACCACCGTCTTCGTGATATTCCACATAGCCGGCTCCCACATCCGTGCTCGTTCTCCAAGTCACGGCCATTGAGGTGGCCGCGTCGCCGTTGATACTGATCATAATATGGTCGGGCGAGGATGTCGACCCTCTTGCCGGTTTTTCTTTTTTGATTTCCATAGATTTCTCCCATCGCTCTTTTTTCTTGTGCTGATTCCCCTTTTGCGCAATCGGTCATATGTCCGCAAAAGCGAAAAATCAACCCTTTTATACTAACACAACAGCCGCCCGAAATCAACCGCACCCCCCGATTTATCCATGCTGCAAAGGTTCGGTGCAAAAAAGCAATTAGGACTATACCTATGACGGCCTTGGCTACCTTTTTTTCTTCTTTGCTCCCTCAGGCACATCCGCTTGGGAATCCGTCTGCGGGTCAGGAACGGTCTTATACTTAATTTGCCAAGTGTCTGCCTCCGAAGTGGCTTCGCTGCCGGCAGCTTCATGCGCCGCCTTTTCGGCCGTGCCGGGGAGTGCATATGCGCTCTCTTTTTTAACAGGCTGCTTAAGTGGAATCACGACCTTTGAGCCGCAAAAGGCACAGGAGGCCACCCCGCCACGCCTGTCAACATCCATGGCTGCGCCGCAGTTCGGGCAGGTCATGTCCATGATGGCTTCTGGTGAAACTGTTTTTTGGTCAGCATTATTGTCACGAAAAAAGTTCACAAAATGCAGTTCCAGTTGTTTGGACTGCTCAAAAAACAGTGTTCCGCAGTCACCCTTCATCACTGCGTTATATAATTCAGGCGACACATCAAAAGCCAAATGCAAACCATCCTCTGTTTGAAAGGTCAAATTATAATAGCCTTTGTCAACATAAACACTTCCATTCTTCTCTCTTCGCATAATCGTTATTTTTTTTATAATGCTTGCTTTTGCGTTCTTTTGCAGCATATGCGTGGCCTTTTTTATTTTTTTTATAAAAATAAGAACCCCCCAAAATGCCGCGACGAAAATGAAAATATCCGCATAGGATAAGATTGTAAAGACTACATCCAATCAAAGCACCTCCGAAAACCAATCCAAAGCACATCCGCATCCCGTTCCAAATCAGGATATTATTTATACATAAATATAGCAGAAATCCTTTAAAAAAGCAAGAAACATCCGCATTCGACAATTGAAATAAATGTAACATAAAGCTTTTAAGGCAGCAAAAAACCGCGCGGCAGATTTCTTTGCCGCGCGGCCCGTTTCTTGTTTATGCGCTTGTTGATTTTGAGGGGGCTTTCTCCGTCAGGCACATGAAGTCGATTTTCTTCATGGGCGTTCTCGGCAGCTCTTCCATCACAACGATCTCCCTCGGGATCGAGAACTTTGAAAGGTTCTCTTCACAAAGCCTGATGATTTGCCGCTTATAATCCTCCTCGTCGCCGGGGTAATCCTTGCGGAACGAGACGAACGCGCGCACAATCGGCTTGCCCTCGCAATAGCCCTGCACCGCGCACACCTCTTTGATGAAGGGCAGGCGGCTCTCCACAAGCATTTCAATGTCTGTGGGGTAAACATTGTAGCCGGAAATGATGATCAGGCGTTTCCTTCTGCCTGAGAAAAAGAAAAATCCGTCATCGTCCTGATAGCCAAGATCACCCGAAAGCACCCACGGCGTGCCCTCTTCGTCATAATAAATGCCTTCGTCCTCAGGCTTGCCGGGGGCAAAATAGCCCTCCATCATTGTGGTTCCCGAGATGGCGATTTCACCGATCGTGCCGTTGGGCACACGCTTGTGGTTTTCGTCCCAAATCTCCATGCGCAGGCCCGGGAGCGCTTTACCGATGGAGTCGATTTTCTTTGCGGCGTCCGTATTCAAGCTGCACACAGAAGCGACCTCTGTCAGGCCATAGCCCCTGTGCAGCCTTGTTTCGGCGTTCCATTTTTCAAGATAGGCGTTGAATTCGTCCAGCACCTTTTCTGTCACGTCGTCGCCGCCGCAGAACATCACGCGCAGGCCAGCAAGGTGTTCGCCGTCGAAGTTCTTCTCAGCCATCAGCTTGCGGAACATGACGGGAATACCCACCATAAACACAAAGTCGCCTTTGTTTTTGCGCATGATCTTATTGAATTTCTTGGCATCAAAGTCCTCCATCGGGATCCCGCGCCCGGCATAGCAGAACGGCAGGTGGAAGTTGACTGCAAGGCCGAACGAGTGGAACAGGGGCAGCACGCAAATACCGCATTCTTCACCCGGCCTGCGCACATCTCCAATTTCAAGCTCACGGATTTTCGTCACGATCTCATTGATGGCAAACGAGGTCAGCTTAATCGTTTTGCTCTGCCCCGTTGTGCCGCCGCCGTTGAGATAAACGGCGATGTCTTTGCCGTTGCCCGAAAGGCCTTTGGCAGGCGGATATTTTGTAATGGAATTTTTATAAGTATCACGGTTTTTGATCTTTCGCACACTGCCGAACACAATCTTTTCAACAATTTTCATGCCCGCCTTTCTCAGCGGCGAAGCATAGTCTGACATTGAGCAGACAACACAGGGAACGTTCAGCTCGTTAATGACCGAAACATATTTTTTTGCCAGCACATCAAGAATCATAATGCCCTTCGTGCCCGATTCAACCATCAGGTCGCGCAGCTGCTCGGGCGGCGTGAGGGGGTGGATGAAATTGATGATGACGCCGATTTTATTCAGCGCATAAAACGCCACAAAACTCTCGACCGTCGTGGGCAAAAAGACGGTGTAAATATCGCCCCGCTTCAGGCCGATTTTCTGCTGTGCATACGCGGCCAAAGAATCGACCTGCTTTAAAAATTCAGACTTCAGCGTTTTCTTTCCCCAATGCTCGGTGCAGTAATAATCCTTGTGCTGTTTTGTGTGATAGAGCCAGTACTCATAACAATTAAAGTTTCTGATATCCTCCAAAATAACATTCCTCCATTTTGCATTTTCTCGCCTCAATTTTAACAGAATTATTGCAGAATGTCAACGAGATTTCATATACTGTTAATAAATTCCGCAACATTCCTGTCACATTTTGCACAGAAATAACAAATATAAACAAGTTTGGCAAAACAAATAAAAAAAAGAAAACGCTCCTTTGTTGTTGACAAAAGAAAAACATCGTTGTTTAATAATATAGAAACGATCCAATACTAAAAAAGGAAGTCCTTTTATCTGGTTATATTGTTTTTTGAAGAACATTGTTTTATACATTTTTTGTTTTTTGGTATAATAAAGAAGGCGTTGCATGCCTGTGAACGGGAGTGAATTTTTTGAACAGCGATCAGAATAACGGTTTTGAATATGAAGGCGGCTTTTCGCCGGACGATATCCGGGGCGGCGCAAACGCCGGCGGGCAGGTTTCTCCGGATGCCGGGCAGCAGCCTTTCAGCGGCTCTTTCCTGAGCGAACTGCGCGACACGGAAAATGATTTGCCGGGCGCCGCTCAAGACGAGGCGGATACCATGCCTCTGCCCGGTGGGCTGCCTTTTTCTGAAAGCGGCGCGGAAACAGGGCAAGGCGCAGAAAACGTCTTGAATGCCGTGCAGAGTGAAGGCGCGCCGCAAAGCGTGCCGCGCAAAAAACGCAAAAAGCTTGGCATGAAGGGCTTTGTCGCGCTCATCTGTGTTCTCTGTGCCGTCATCGGCGGTGTTTCGGGGGGACTTTCGGTCGCGGTGTATGACCGTGTTCGCCTAAATCCGCTTGAGCAGGGCGCGAGCGGAACCACCGATGAAAATGAGGAGAGCGCCACCCGGGAAGAGGAGACCCTCGCCGGCCACACTGAGCAGCTTCCGACCTTGCCCGAAGAGGCGACCACGCCGCCAGTGAGCACTCCGAACACCCTCACGGCGAAAGAGATTTATGCGAATTCGGTTGACAGCGTTGTCGGTATAACGGGCAATGTGACCATCAACAACGGCATCTGGGGCTCGTCAAACGCAAGAATTGCCGGCTCGGGCTTCATTATTTCAAAAAACGGTTACATTGTGACCAACGCACATGTGGTTACGGACGTCAAAGACCTCACCGTCACACTTTTCAACAATGAAAGCTACACCGCAACGCTTGTGGGCTCAGAAAAAAGCAACGACATCGCTGTGATCAAAATTGACGCGCCCGATCTGCAGTCGGCGGAATGGGGCAGCTCGGGCGACCTCTCCGTGGGCGATGATCTGATCGTCATCGGCAACCCGCTGGGCGAGCTGACGCACACGCTGACGACCGGCGTTGTCAGCGCTTTGAGCCGCCAGATCGAAAGCGATGAGGACATCATCAACATGTTCCAGACAAACGCGGCCATCAACTCGGGCAATTCGGGCGGGCCGGTGTTCAACACAAACGGCGAGGTCGTGGGCATTGCCACCTCAAAATACGCTTCAGAATCTATCGAGGGGCTTTCCTTCTGCATTCCCTCGGACGACATCAAGGGATATATTGACGACATTATCGCCTATGGCTATGCCAAAAACCGTCCGCTGCTCGGCGTTTCGGTGCAGACCGTGACCAGCAGCATCGCCAGCCGGTACAAGCTCGTGCTCGGCGCTTACGTTGTGGAGCTGGGGTCGGGCAACGCGGCCGCGAAAGCGGGCATTCAAAAGGGTGACGTGATTGTGGAGTTGAACAATCAATCCATTTCCTCCGTCGCCGATTTGCAGGGGGTGCTGCATGGGCTCAAGGCCAAAGAAACCGTGCCCGTTATTGTTTACAGAAACGGCCAGCGGGTGACACTGTCCATCGCGCTGGATGAAAAAAAGCCCGCCGGCGCACGAACCAATTACACTAACGTCTATGACTTATAACGGTGATTTATAACGCTTGACACTCAAACGCACAGGAGCCGAACAGGGCAACGCGAAACAACCCGCGCGCAGACCTGCGAGGCTCCTTTTCCGCATATTAATCTTACAGGGGGGAATTTGTATGGAAATGCTTCGTGTTGAGAATGTGTCAAAAACCTATGGCCTCGGCTCGGGCGCCGTGCACGCGCTGCAAAACGTGTCCTTTTCTGTGCGTCAGGGGGAGTTCGTGGCCATTGTGGGCTCAAGCGGCTCGGGCAAGTCCACGCTGCTGCACATTCTGGGCGGGGTCGACAAGCCCGGCGAGGGCAAGGTTTACATAAACGGCGAGGATATTTATGCGATGGACGACAAGACACTCGCCGCTTTTCGCTGCAGGAGCATCGGCATGGTCTATCAGTTTTTCAACCTCATCCCCGTGCTGAACGTGGAAGAGAACATCGGCTTTCCCATGCTTATGGCAGGCGGCTCCATTAACCACGAAAAAATCAAAGAGCTGCTCGTCAAATTGAACATAAAGGATAAGGCGCTGCACATGCCAAACCAGCTCTCGGGCGGACAGCAGCAGCGCGTCGCCGTCGGGCGGGCGATTGTGAACGATCCCCTGCTGATCCTGGCAGACGAGCCGACAGGCAACCTTGACGCAAAAAACGGCCGCGACATTTTAAACCTGCTTTGGCAGTCAAACAGCAAAAACGGGCACACATTGATCATCATCACCCACAGTCAGGCGGTCGCCGCCGCGGCAGACAGGATCATTCAGATCGAAGACGGTAAAATTGTGAAAGACACCTCTCTCGAGGAGGCGACGCGCTCATGAAGTCTGTTTCACATGTGACCAAAATGAACCTGCTGCAAAACCGCGGCCGCACATTCACCTATATTTTGGGCATTGTTCTGGCGGTCGGCTTTCTTTCCGCCGCCCTTTCCCTGCAGCTGAGCATGTTTGCCTACCTGTCAAAAACCGCCTCGACGATTTCGGGCGAAACCATGGGCGCACTGGGCGCCTCAGGCCTTCAAAACCTGCTGAAGGTGTTCGCGTTCCTGTTTGCGGACGAAGACGAGCCGCCTGTGGCCGTGAGCGCCGAGGTTCTGTTTTCAGTGCGCGCGCTGATCCAAAACCTGCCGGTCTTGCTGCAGGGGGTGGGGTTTGTGAGCCTGCTTATGGGCCTTTTCCTCATCAAAATCACGTTTTCTCTGGGTGAAAGGGAACGGATGCATTTTTATGGCCTGCTGCTGGCGGCGGGCGCCACACCGCGGCACGTCAGGCAAAGCGCCCTTTGTGAAACGCTTTATCTCAGCGCCTTGGGCCTCCCTGCGGGGCTTGCCGCGGGCATTGGCGGCACATGGCTCGCAAAACTGGTTTTTCGCCTTGCGGTGGCAAGAAAGCTGGCGCCGCTGGGCATCACAGAGCAACCTGTTTTTGTTTCTGTCCATATTTCCGCGCTGCTGTTCGCGGCGGCGTTTGCCTTTTGTTTTTTGACATATTACGCAACAAAATCAGCAAAAAAGGTGAAAAAATACACGGTGATGCAAAGCCTGAAAAACACCGATGACAGCACCCTCGGCATCGCCGCCTTCACGCCCTCAGACATCTATTTCAAGCTTGCCGGTGCGCCCGGCCACATTGCCTCACGAAACATGCAAAACAACATTTTAAAATATATGCTCATCACCTTCATGATGACGTCCTATGTCGCTGTTTTTGTCATCTCGCTGTTTGGGTTTCACCTGGTGAGGGACTACAATCAGGAGCTCTTTGAAGGCATCTCCGCCGTGCAAACGCAAGAAGAAGCGGCTGAAGCCGCAGAAAACAGGGCGGTGGTGAGCATGGTTTATGCCACCGAAACCTATTTCACCCTCACAGCCGGGCTGATCGCCGTTGTCGCCCTCGCCGGGACGTTTCATATGATCGCGGCGAACATCAACACCAACGTGGGCGAATACGCGATTTTGCACTCTGTGGGCATGTCCCGCGCGTCCATCAGAAAAGCGGTGCGGATTGAGGGCCTTTTGTGCGCGGCCGTCGCTTTGGTGCTGTGCTGGTTTACCGTCGCTTTTTTTATCGGCTTTATGTATATCGGGGTCAGCGGTATTGATGTCCCGCCAAAGGCCGTTCCCCTCATTGCCATCCCCGCTTCCACCGGGGCATTCCTGTTAAGCGTGTTTACGGCGGTGTTCTATGCGAACAAAAAAATCAAAAACATGGATTTGATTGCCCTCATAAAAGATGAATGCTATTAGGCAGGAGCTGTTTGCGCGCCTTTTGCGGCTTTTGTGCCCGGACGGTGCCAAACAAAAATGGCAGACTGACGCCGCCCAAAATTTTCTGCCAAAAATAGACATTCTTCCCGGTAATGTACTTGTATCGCGCGGAGGATATACAGTATAATAGTAAGGCAACGCCGCACGCAGTCACACCACCATAAAAATCTGGAATTGAGATATTTTGTCAATGATTCGGGCGGTGTTCGGGCGGTGCTGTCATTTTGACGGCAGGCAAGAAATTTAGAAATCAGAGGACGCACAACATGGACAGCAAGCTCCAGACTTATATTGACAAATGCAAACAGGCGGTTTTTTTTGGCGGCGCGGGCACGTCCACCGAAAGCGGCATTCCCGACTTCAGAAGCGCCGACGGCATCTACAGCCAAAAAAGCGTGATTCCACCCGAAAAAATCCTGAGCCGCTCATTCTTTGAAAGCAATCCTGAAGAATTTTTTCGCTTTTATCGCGGCAAGATGATTTATCTTGACGCGCAGCCGAACCCCGCGCACCGCCGGTTGGCGCGGCTTGAAGAGGAGGGCAAGCTCATCGGCGTGATCACCCAGAACATTGACGGCCTGCACCAAAAGGCCGGCAGCCGCAATGTGATTGAACTGCACGGCAGCATTTTCAGAAACCATTGCATGCGCTGCGGCACCTTTCACACCATTTCGGCCATCACCCAAAGCACGGGCGTGCCGAAATGCGCCTGCGGCGGCACGATCAAGCCGGATGTGGTGCTTTATGAAGAACGGCTGGACGACAGGGTGCTCGAGCAGGCGGTCAAGCTGCTGCAAAAAGCGGATTTGCTGATCGTTGGCGGCACGTCGCTCAATGTTTATCCCGCCGCGGGGCTTTTGCAGCATTATGGCGGCAAGGACTGTGTTGTGATCAACATGGCCGCAACCGGTTATGATGAGCAAGCAAGCCTTTTGATCCAGCAGCCCATCGGCACAGTGATGGCATAACTTACAATTAAATAAATGAACCATAACATAAAATCGGAGGCAGTTTGAATGAAGGATTTTAAAGGGGTCTTTCCTGCGCTGTTGACGCCCTTTGACGCGCAGGGCAAAATCAATCACAGCGAGACGGCAAGGCTCGTGGAATATCTTCTCTCGAAAGGCGTGAGCGGCTTTTATGCGGGCGGCAGCACGGCGGAGGCTTTTCTGTTAAGCATGGACGAACGCAAAGCGGTGCTTGAGACCGTGGCCGAAGCGGCGGGGGGACGGGGCGTTTTGATCGCGCAGGTGGGCGCGATTGCGACCGGCCTTTCGGTCGAGCTGGCACAATATGCCGAGCGGCTTGGCTATGATGTTGTTTCAAGCGTGCCGCCGTTCTATTATAAGTTTCGCGTTGAAGAGATCCGGCAGTATTATTATGACATTGCAGGCAGCGTGAGCCTGCCCATGCTGATTTATAATATCCCCGCTTTTTCAGGCGTTTCACTCTCGCTGCATGATTTCTCGGAGTTTTTGTGCGACAAGCGCTTTATCGGCGTGAAATATACCTCCGGCGACATGTTTCTTTTGGAGCAGCTGCGCCGCGCCTATCCCGAGAAGCTGTTATATAACGGCTACGACGAGGTCTTTCTCTCCGGTCTTGCGGCGGGCGTGGACGGCGCGATCGGCAGCACGTTCAATTTTATGCCCGAAAAATTCATTGAAATCGCAAAGCTGTGGAACGAAGGAAAAATCGCGGAAGCGCAGCAGGTGCAGCACAGGGTCAACACGATTATTGACGCTTTAATCAAGGTCGGCGTGATGCAGGGCGAGAAAGAGGTTCTGCGGCACATGGGCTTTGATTTTGGCAACGCGCGTGCGCCGTTCAAACCGCTTTCAGAGGATGAAAAGCGTTTTGTTGAGAAAAGCATTTTGCCGCTGCTCTGACGGGAGGGAACGCTGATGCCGCATATGTTGAAACAAGACATTGAACGCCACGGCGACGGCTATTATATTCACCGCATTCCCGGTATTGTCTGCACGCGCCGGGGCACGGTTTTGGCCTATTGTGAGTCGCGCAGCGGCGGCGATTGGTCAGAAATTGATATTACCCTGCGCAAGAGCACGGACGACGGCAAGACCTGGGGCGCACGCCGCGTGTTGGTTCGGGGGGAGGGACACACAACCAACAACCCCGTGATGTTTGCGGGCGGCGACAGCGGCAGAATCCACTTTTTATGGCACAAAAATTATGCGTGCGCCTTTTATCAGTTCAGTGACGACGAGGGCGAGAGCTGGAGCGAGCCGGAGGATGTGACCTATGCCTATGAGCAGTTTCGCCCGGAATATCCCTGGGAAGTTATCGCGGCGGGGCCGGGGCACGGCACCGTCCTGTCAAACGGAACGCTCTTTGTGCCGGTTTGGCTCTCAACCGACCATTCGCACCACCCCTTCGTTTGCGGCTGCATTTTCAGCCATGACAACGGCAAGACATGGAACAGGGGCGGACTGATCATGGCGACTGATAAGATCCCCGAACCGAATGAAACCGCCGCGTGCGAAACGGGTGACGGCGGCATATTGATGAATATCCGCAACACGGGCCCTTCATACCGCCGGGCGGTCGCAAAAAGCGCTGACGGGGGCGCCTCTTTTTCCGCCCCCGTGCTGGAAACACAGCTGCAAGACCCGCACTGCGCCGCGGGCATGCTCAGCTTTCGAAATGAAGCAAACAGGCATGTACTTGTCTTCTCAAACTGTGAGAGCGAAAGCCCTCTGCGCATAAACCTTAGCCTGCGCGTGTCGCTTGACGACGGCGCAAACTGGCGGGCCCTTGGTGTGATTGAAGAAATCAGCGGGTATTCGGACGTGTGCCTGAACCCTCTGACGGGAACCTTGTTCTGCTATTATGAGCGGGGCTGGCTTGAAAACAAGCCCGGGTGGCCGCAGGCGTTGACGGTTGCAAGAATAGAAAGCTTTATGAACGATTTTGAAGCCGAGCTGTAAAATCATTCCGGCGCTTGTGTTTTTTGTTGTTTGGACACATTTATCTCTATTATTGCTGCAAACATTTTGCGCGCATCTTTTTGATCTATGTTTTAAAGAAAAATAAGTAATAATGGAGTGTGCCGGCCGGCACGCTCCATTATTATTTCCACTTAAAAATTACAATGCCCACAATCGCCAGCGCAACGCCTGCGAGCTTGTGCCATTCAAACGAAACCTTCTCCACCCCGAACATACCGAACAACTCGACAACATAGGCCACAAGCAGCTGCGCCACCACAATGAGCATCACCGCCCGCGCGGGGCCGAGCATGTCCATACTTTTTACGACGGTGATCGTAATAAAGGCCCCCATCACACCGCCGAGCAGCATAAATTTGTTATCAATGCGAAACAAATCCGCAACGCCGCCCTCATGCCCCGTAAAAAACCACGCCGCAATGCAGACGGCAAACGCCGAAAGCTGCACAAAACTGCTTGTGAGCCACAAATTCGTCTGCTTTGTGACGCCGGTGTTGAACACGCCCTGCAAGCTCATCAGTGTGCCCGAAATAATGGCGATGAGAATTCCGATCATAGAACGCTCCCATATTTGAAAATTTTTATTATTATGCACCAAAAACCTGCAAATATGCTTGTCGCGCCAATTCGCTTATGATAAAATATAATAGCTGAAGTAAAATATTGGAACAGGAATGCACTATAAAAACCGCCATCTCCGGTTAAAAATCCGAAAACAGCAGTTCGGTAAAGTTTAAATTATATCTTGAGGGCAAACAGATAACGGCAGCCGTTGAGCGCGGGCAAAAAGAGCGTGGGTTATCACTTGTGGGCGGCGGCATGGCGTATGGATTTTAGTTCAAAACAACCGAAAATAAGACAGACAGAATAAGCACAGCAAGACCAATCACCATGATCAGACCCGTCTTCACCGTCCATGATTTAAATTTAATTTTACCGCACGGAGTTTCTTTTTCAAAGCTGACAATACGTCTGCCTCTCCAGCGCATGATTTCATTTTCAATTTTTTCTTCAATGTCTTTTCTTTCTATGTAGATCAGCAGCCCTTGATCCCCCTTATGTATAAGGTTGTAGACATCACTTTTCATATGGCCTTTCGTATGTTCGATTTGAAACTCTTTTACCGCGCCGTCAGAGAATTGAAAAGCGACAAGATAGTCATACGGATCGTAATCATCTGTGTCTCGGGGAGGTCTTGGCCGTTTTATTTTTTCGAAAACGATCACTTGCTCCTGCTGTTCGGGTCTGTTTATAAACGGTACAATATATTTTTTCACCCTAAAAACAAAATAACCTACTATCAAAATAGATCCGCCAATCAATACGGTTATTTCATATACGTTCTCGCTCATTTAAAACGCCCCCTATTAAATCTCCTGCAAACAGTATGAATTAAAGCCGTCTAACTTAAAGAATCCTTTTCAAAGCTTATAAACTCTCTGTCATGCCATGTAGTACTGTTCTCTAACGCTTGATATGTGAGCATTCCGGTGTCGCTTTCTTGCATGGTTTTAAAAACCTTGTAAGGTGAAACACACAATTCCATTTCTATGCCGTCTGAGGTTTTAAAAGTAGCAATGGAATATTTAATACTTGCTTCTGAAATGTACTCACGAAGTTCTTTTTTAATGATTTCAACCTATGCCACCTGTTCGGGCATGGTTTTTAACTTTCGCTCTTCTTTTATGTTGGGTGCTACAATAATTAAATAAATGATATTTGCAATCGCCAAAAGGCAAAAAACTGCATAAATCGCATATTTATTCTCTTTCCACCACATAGCAATCAACAGCCCCTTCCTATTAATTTTTCATTATATAGGATACCGCAATTCCCTGACAATTTCAATGCCCAAACAGAATCAGAAAGGGGATTTCTATATGAAAGTTCTAACCGCCGACCAGGTGCGCCATGCCGAGGAGCTGGGGCACACAGGCGGCGTTTCTTATGAAACCATGATGGAAACCGCGGGCACAAACGCCGCTAAGCTGATTGCGGAGGACATCGGAAAAAATCGCCTGCATCTCACATTTGTATGCGGCAAGGGAAAAAACGGGGGCGACGGCTTCGTCGCCGCGCGCTGGATATGTGAAAACACGCAGCACCGCGTCAGCATGATTCTCGCCTTGGGCGAGCCGAACGACGCGATGTCTCAGGCAATGCTCGCAAAGCTCAAAGCCACGAATGCCGAGCTGATTGACTATCACGAAGCGCCCGGGCAGGCACTTGAGAGCATCGCAAAAGCCAATATCATTGTAGACGCACTGTTCGGCATCGGTCTTGCGGGCGAGGTGCGCGGCGCGGCGCGGGAGGTCATTGAGCACATCAACAAATTAAAAAATTTCGTTTATGCCCTTGATATCCCCAGCGGCCTGCTATGCGACAGCAACACGCTCCCGCCCTGCAATGTGAAAGCGGACCTGACCGTCACAATGCTCGCGCCAAAACCGGCACTGGTGATGAAGCCCACATCATTCTCCTGCGGTAAGGTTTTGATTGCGGGCATCGGCATCCCCGAGGCTTGCGTTGAACAGGCCGGCTGTGCGTTTTTTGTGGCCGATAAAAAAGAGCTGCGGCAGGACTTTCCCCCGCGGGCCTATGACGCGCACAAGGGCTGCTTCGGGCATGTGCTTTGCGTGTGCGGCAGCTACCAAATGCCCGGCGCGGCGGTGCTTGCGGCAAAAGCCGCGCTCTCTTCGGGCGCGGGGCTTGTGAGTGCGGCATTTCCCTCCCCCGCCTACCCCGCGATTACCGCCCACCTTGTCGAGAGCGTATTTTTACCCGTGGATGCCAATGAAAACGGGCGGTTTTCGGCGCGGGAAACAGAAAAAATTCTCAACGCGGCGCAAAAAGCAAGCGTCGTGCTGCTCGGCTGCGGCATGGGAACGGACGGCGACACCGCGTCCCTCACCCGCGCAATCATAAAAAATGTGACCTGTCCGCTGATTCTTGACGCAGATGGCATAAACATTGTGGCATCAGACATACACATGTTAAAAGAAGCAAAAGGACAAATTGTCATGACGCCGCACCCGGGCGAAATGGCGCGGCTTTGCGGCACAACGACGGAGCGGGTGAATGAAAACAGGCAAGAAACCGCAAAGGCGTTTGCGAGGGAGCACAACGTGACACTGCTGCTCAAAGGGGCGAACACGGTGATCGCCGCCCCCGACGGCACATGTTACATGAACCCAACAGGCGTCCCCGCCCTCGCGCGCGGCGGCAGCGGGGACGTGCTTTCGGGCATCATCGCGGCATTCGCCGCACAGGGGCTTTCCCCTTTGCGCGCATGCGTCGCGGGGGCGTATTTCCACGGCGCGGCGGCGGAAGGCATTCATTCGCGCATGGGAGGCATCCTCTCCGGCCCGGAGCATCTGGCCTCGTCAATTCCCGGGCTGATCTTCGGGCTGTTTGCCGATGAATGCTCAGGCCTGAACAGGCTGCCGGATTAGCCTATGTCAGTTTTACCTCAGGCATAAGACGCTTTGTCCTTTTCTTTTGCGCACCGCACAAAACAGCTCTCTCTTTTCCTGTTTTGCAATCCTGAGCGGAAAGGACGAACACCATATGAAAAAATCCCTGATTTCTTTTTTCCTGTGCATCCTCTCACTTGCGTTGCTGCTGACAGGCTGCAAAAACGGGCTGAACCTGCTCCCTTCAAAAGAGGCGCCCGGCCTGCAAGCGCCGCTGCACCATGATGTGAGCATCCAGTTCGGCGACTTTCAGGGCCGGGCAAGTCTTTCGGCCGAAAGCTATGAGACTTTTTCACTCTCTTTCAGCGAGCCGCAGAGCATGGTGGGTTTTTCTGTGAAGCTTGAAAACTCCGTTTACCGCCACGAAATGAACGGCCTCGCCACCGAGCACAAGCAGGACACCATGCCTTCGCAAGATGTGGCATCGCTGCTCTTTTTGCCGCTGCGCTCTGTGATGAAAAAGGAATACACCGCTGCTTCATACAAAGACGGGGTGTGGACCTATGAGGGCATTGTGGCAAACAGCATCTATTTTGTGACGCAAAATCACGAAACAGGCGAGCTGATTTCCCTGCGCATCCCTCAAAAACAGTTTGAAGCAAACTTTTTGCCGCCCACGGCATAAGCCGGAGCGTTTTTCTGTTTTTTTCTCAAAAAAAACGCCGCAGACAGTATGCTGGCTCACGATTAAAAAAACTTTAAAAAATCAAGCAAAAGCTTTGATATAAGTGGTTTTGCGCAGATTTTTTAGTTAGTTTTTTATGAGTGATCAGCATATATGCCCGCAGCGTTTTTGCAATCAAGTGGTTTGGCCAAGCCCGAAGCTTACCTGCAGCGCCTGGTTCACCCGCGTCATCTCGCGGTTGTCGAGCGTGCCCATGCGTTCTTTGAGCCGTTTTTTATCAATGGTTCGCACCTGTTCGAGCAGCACGATGGAATCCTTTTCCAGCCCGCAGCCGGTCGCGCTCACCTTGATATGTGTCGGCAGATCGGTTTTATACTTCTGGCTTGTAATTGCCGCCGCAATCACGGTGGGGCTGAATTTGTTGCCCACATCGTTTTGCACAATCAGCACAGGCCGCACGCCGCCCTGCTCCGAGCCGACAACGGGACTTAAATCGGCGTAATAAATATCGCCACGGTTAATCATCACTTGTCTCACTCCGTTTTAAGTAATATTTGATTTTTTCAAGAAGCGCTTCTTGTACTCATATTTTTACCGCAACCCACACCAAATAAACACGGCTTTGAAAAATTTTATGATTTATTTTTTTAATAGTTTTATATTTTATTTTTTTAATTTAAATATCAATGACCTGCAAACGAAAGGACGAAGAAAATGATTATCAGGCAATTCAACAGAGCCGAAGACGCAAAGGTCAACCTCACGGCATATCTTCTCTCTGACGAAAACGACCGTGGCCAAAAGCCCTGCCGCGGAGGCATTCTGATTTTCCCGGGCGGCGGGTATCACATGTGCTCAAACCGTGAGGCCGAACCGATTGCCGCCTCATTTTTAGCCGAGGGCTATCATGCGTTTGTGCTGCGGTATTCGGTGAAAGAAGACGCGCCGTTCCCGAAGCCTTTGGAGGACGCGGAGTGGGCGCTTGAGCTGCTGTTTAAGCATGCACAGGAGTTTCAGCTTGACAAGGAAAAAATCGCCGTTTGCGGCTTTTCGGCAGGCGGCCACCTCGCCGCCGCGCTGGGAACGATGGGCCGCGTGCGCCCGCAGGCGATGATTTTAGGCTACCCCTGCATTTTAGAAAGCATCAGCCCGATTTTGGCCGCACCTGTCCCCTCCCTTGAAAAAGAGGTGGACGATCAAACGCCGCCCTGCTACATTTTCACCACAGCGGAGGATCAAACCGTGCCGGTTGAAAACTCGCTGGAATTCGCATTGGCGCTGAGCAGGCAAAACATTCCGTTTGAACTGCATGTGTTTGAAAAAGGCCGCCACGGCCTCTCGCTCGCAAAGCCCCAGACCGCCTGCGGCGACCCGCACGGCGTCAACCGCGTTTTCGCCCGGTGGCTGCCCATGTGCGTCGACTGGCTGCAGGCGCTGTTCGGCGGGCCGTATACGCTCTGATTCAAAATTTCATAAAAAGCTTGCCGCACGGCGCATCGGTCTGCGCTGTGCGGCAAGCTTTTTTTATGTTCGCTCCTCGTAATGTTCGCACGCGGGGGTTGCCGACTCTCTTCTTTTTAATCTTGGATAAACACAATGTCCATACAGGATTTCCCGGTAACTGTTCCCGAATTTAATATAATGCTGCCTGAAATGTTTGCATGTTTTACAAGTTTCAGTTTCCATCTTCCTCACCTCATATTTTTTAACACAGTTCCCTAATATTTTTCGGTATTCCATGTTATTACCCTCCATCATAGCACAAACAATCGATATAATGGACTTTTAGACGATAATCGTCTAAAAAAGTTTTTTTAACAAGTAATCTTTTTGTTTTATGAGTATTTTGCACCAAAAAACTTAAATAAACGACAAAACACCCTGCATCTCAGAACCGATGCAGGGTGTCTTTGTATATAAATTCCGTTTACAGCACATCCAGAAGCTTCAGGTATTCCGAGGCGATCACCGCATGGCCGACGGACGAGGGGTGCACGCCGTCCTCCGCAAGAACCGGTTCGCTGAACTCCGATTTTGCCTTCTCCGTCAGAATTGAGTGCAGGGGCAGAAAATAATTCGCATATTCCCTGGCAAGGGACCTCACAAACGCGCGCTTGGGGTCAAGGTCGGGGTGCCAATCCTTCCTGTCCGGCAGGGAATGCAGCACAAACGGCTCGATCAGCATGATTTTCACCGCGGGGAAATCCTTTCTGATCAGCTCGAGCAGCTGCACATACTCCCGCTCAAACCGCTCCAGCGGGCAGGGGTCGCCTCTGTCGAACGCGCGCCAGACGTCGTTGATGCCGATCATAATCGAAATGAAGGTGGGCTGAATCTCAAAGAAATCCTCGTGATACCGCGCGATCAAATCCCGCACGCGGTTGCCCGAAATGCCTTTGTTCACAAAAGTTGTGGTGTTGCTCGGAAAGAGCGTGTTGTAAATCGCCTTCACCGTCGCCGGGTAACCGTTGCCGAGGCTTTCAATGTCCTCGCGGTTGCGCTTGCAATCCGTAATCGAGTCCCCCTGAAACAGCACAATGTCGCTGTTGCTGAAAAATCTTCCCATACCAATACTCCTTTATTACGATTAATTATATTAAAGTTCATTTCGGATGATGCTGCCACCCACGCAAACAAGCTTGATGTTCACCTGCTCGTCAAACAGCACAATGTCGGCGTCCAGCCCCACCCGCAGCGCGCCCTTGCGGCGGTGCACATTCGCAACCCGCGCGGGCGTTTCGGTGAGCATTTTCACCGCGTCATATAACGGAAGCTGCGCCGAAAGATAAAGATTGCGCAGCAGCGCGCCTGTGGTCGCGACACTGCCGGCAAGGCTGCTGTAATCGGCAAGCTTCATCACGCCGTCGTCAAACACAACGTCCATGCCGTTTTCCTGCGTATAAACGCGCCCCTCCTGCATGTCGCTGGCCGCAAATTCAAGGCCGTCCGTGATCGCATAGGCGCCGTCCGCGCCCTTGCATTTGTATATCAGGCGGATCAGCTCCGCCGGCAGGTGGCGCAGGTCCGCAATGAATTGCGTTGTGTAAGCGTCGAGCGCCAACCCCGCTTCCACAACGCCGCCCACGCGCAGCAGATTTTCGCGCGTGATCGTCGAACAGGCCGAGAAGATGTGCGTGATGTCGGAATACCCGTAACATAACGCCTCCTCCACAAGCGAAAACCGCGCGTTGGAATGCGCCACAGAGGCCGTAATGCCGCGCTTCGCGATTTCGGCGCCAAGCGCAAGCCCGCCGGGAATCTCGGGCGCCGCGCCCATCATCACAATATCTTTGCTGCAATCAAAAAAGTGTTCGGGGGCAAAATCCGCGGGCGTAATAATATTTTCGGGGCTTTGCGCGCCGCGCATCTCATAAGAGAGATACGGCCCCTCAAGATGCACGCCCAAAATATTCGCTTTTGTGCAGACCCGCTTCGCCTCTGAAATCGCCTTTACCGCTTTGAGGATTTTCTCCACGGGTGCGGCAAGCGTGGTGGGGACGACGGAGGTCGTGCCATGATAGGCATGCGCCTCGCACATTGAGAGAATATCGTCAACATTTCCGCTCATCGCGGAGCGTCCGCCGCCGCCATGCACATGTAAATCGATGAAGCCCGGCGAGAGATACAGTCCGCCGCAATCGACAACTTCGCAGCCGTCAGTATCAAACCGCTCACTGATGGCAACAATAACACCGTTGTCCGCAGCAAGGCAGGCCGTGCGGATTTTGTCGGGAAACACAAGCTTCGCATTTTGAAAAACAGTCATGATTTTGCCCTTTCGAAAGAATTTTCAAAATAAAGTATATCATAAAACCGAATCAAGAATGCAGTGGTGCGGGCGAAGCCGCGACAGACGCGGTTTCAGTCCCGTCAACATTCTTCTGACGATTCAAAATCCTTGATTTTGAATCTGTTATACCATAAATCACATTATAACAACTATATCCCTCGCCGCATGAAAGTCAACAATCAAAAGGGATTTTTTGAAAAATTTTTATAAAACAGTGAAAAAAACAAAAAAGGGCTTGATTTTTGCTTATTGTTGTGATAGACTAATCGGGCGTAAGAGTAAGGAATTGGAACAAGCCCCTCTCCATAAATAACGAATAACAATATTTTTGTTACAAGTACTATCACTTCCCTACGGAAAGGATGTTTATAAATGGCATTATATGAGATTATCCTTGGCGTGCTGTTGATTATTGTTTCCGTCTTCATTGTTGTGTTTGTCATGCTGCAGGAAAGCAAGCAGCAGGGACTTTCCGGCGCGATTGCGGGCGGAAGCTCTGACACGTTCTTTGGCAAAAACAAAGGGCGCACAAGAGAGGCGAAAATGGCAAGGCTGACAAAATATCTTGCAATTGTGTTCTTCGTGCTGGTTCTCGGCACTTCTTTATTGCTGGCTTTTTTCAGATAAAGCATGAAAAAGCCTTTTGACCCAGTAGCTCAGCAGGCAGAGCACCTGCCTTTTAAGCAGGGTGTCCGGCGTTCGAATCGCCGCTGGGTCACCAATGGAAACTTATAAGAACTTTTACTTCTTTACAGGCGGTTTCGCCATAACAATGTTCTTATAAATTTAAACAGAAAAACAAGCGGTCAGGGTGATAAACCTTGACCGCTTGTTTTTGTGAAAATTTTATGTTATTATTAAAGTAAATATTATAGTAATAATGGGAAGCTAAGAAATGATGTTGTAAAAAAATAAATTTCAAAACTGTGAAATAGCATGGCCTTCCAGTAGTGTTAATTATCTTACGAGAGAAATGTTTTTCGTGAGTAAAGTCCCAAAAGTTGGTTGTCATATGCAATCGACTTTTTTTCTTTTTTAAGTATTGACAAAATTAATATATTTGTATACAATAATATTAACAACATTGTTGAAGGAGAGGTGTTAAAATGTTTAATGTAAATGACTTATTGACCATTGCCCAAAATGAAATAAACTATGTTAATGTCGGAGAGACGTTTTTACTCAAAGAGCTTTTTAAGGGATATGAATGGAATAGGATTAAAATTAGCGATAGATTATTATTGGGAACTTTATTTTTAAATTATGCTAATACAAATGCCGATAAAATAATTGCATTGAAAAAAACATCATCAAATCAACAAAAATATAAAAGGATTTAGGAGGTGCTGTCGTGAATAACTCTTTGTTGATTCAAGCCTATAAAGACTTGGAATATAATAAAGGCGAATTGATTTATCTGCAAAGTCAAGATATGCCTCTGGGTCGTGAGCTTGATATAGGAGAATGGATTATTTCTTGTAATATAATCAACAAAAAGTCAAGTAAATTCGCTGTCGAATCAATATTCTTTGTTAAAGATAATCCAATAATTATTTTTGGTACCTGCCATTCAACAGATGATACAGATATTGAACAGGCATACATTAATGTATGGAATTTGGCTCGCCCACAGTATTTCTTTTTAGAGGCAAACGGTGAATTAAAAGTATATGATTTTTCTGTTCCAATTAAAACTCTAAATGGGAAAAGGGTTATTCCAAAACCCATTGAACTAATAAAAACAGCCAATGATATTTTACGAAAATTGCAAAATCTTTCGAGAAATAAAATTGAAGCAGGAATAGCAAAGCTTAACAAAGATAATAAGCAATACAGAGCAGACAAAACGTTAATTAATGATATTAAAAAAATACGAGTTGAACTAATGAAACTTGGGCTTGATAGTGACAAGATAAAATATGCCCATTCTATTATCGGACGCTCAATATTTATACGATATTTAGAGGACAGAGGAATACTTACTAACGAGTATTTTTCTACTTTAGCATCTCAAAACAAAGAATGGAAAAACATTTTAGTACTACCTTTGGACAGTTGCTTAACTTCTGATGCTAAAGCAAATGACAACTATATTAAATGTTTAAGAAATAAAGACTTTACATACGCTTTGTATAGAAAGCTATCTCAAGATTTCAATGGAGATATGTTTCCTATTGATGAAACAGAGGAAAGTATTGTAACATCTGAACATTTACTAAAAATATCGGATTTTCTCCAAGGAAAATTTGATGAGCAGTTGCGCTTGTTTTTCTGGTCATATAAATTTGATGTCATTCCAATGGAATTGATGAGTAATTTATATGAGGAATTTTATCATAAGCAAACCGAAAATGATAGCAATGGAACGCACTATACTCCATTATCTTTAGTTGAATTTGTAATTAAGCAAGCTCTCCCTCCTGAGGTGTTGGAGAGCAACCCTATAGTACTTGACACTTGTTGCGGTTCTGGAATTTTTCTTGTAGAATCATTTAAAAGAATCGTAAGGTATAATATTATTAAAAATAATGGCATTTTGTTGACCTATGAACAGCTAAAAGAAATATTAAAAAAACAAATTCGTGGTATAGAGTTAGAAGATGAAGCATTAAGAGTTGCTGCTTTTAGCTTGTATGTTGCATTTCTTAATTTTCAAGAACCACCGTGTATTCTTGAGCAAATAAAAAAAGGTAAATATTTGCCTAATTTAAAATGTAATAAAAATATTTCGTCATCTTTTGATATTCTCTTATGTGAAGATGCTTTCTCTGACGAAGCCACATATTTTATAGGTAAACAAAAAGCAAATATTGTTGTTGGAAATCCGCCGTGGGGAGAGGCAGATAAAAGTGCCATTGAATGGTGCAAAACCAATAAATTACCGCTTGGAGATAAAGAATACTCGCAGGCTTTTATTTGGCGTGCAACACAATGGACTGAAAGCGACGGTGCAATTTGCTTGTTGCTTCCTGTAAGTGTTTTTTCTAAATCAAGCCCTCAGAGTAACCTTTTTAAAAAAGAATGGTTTAGTAAAACCACTTTATTACAAATCGTAAACTTTGCTCATTCAAGAAATGTTTTTTTTCAAAAAGCTACTGCACCATTTGTATCAGTATTGTTTAGACCACAGAAGCCTGTAAATGATGGGGTTATCTTATATTGGTCTGCTAAAAAAAGTTCCAAAAACATAGAGCGACAGTATATTGTTCTCGGAAAATCAGATATGCATTTTATAAAACAAAGCCAATTTTTAGATTGCAGCTATGCTTGGAAAACATTATGGTGGGGAGGACTTTCTGATTTGTCTTTAATTGGAAAATTAAAAGCTAATAACTTAACTATAAAATCAGTGGAAAAGAAATCTTCAATAATAAAACAAGGATTTACCCCTGGCAAAGGCAAAACAAGAAGTATTGAAAAATTATCAAAATTTAAGAAGTTATCCTTGAACGGTTTGGTGTCTTTTGGGATAATCGACAAATTCCTTGTTGATGATTTGCCTAAAGAATTACATCGGAATTTTAGCAGCTTTGAAATTTTTGAAGGCAATCGCATTATAGTAAAGCGTGGAATATCAAAAAAAGGTATAATAGTATCACGAGTTGAAAGTGTTCCCTTTTCGTTTACGACTGATATTCATTGTATAAAATTTCAAAATAGCAACGATGTTTTATTGAAAAGCATCTGTGCAATATTACTTTCTTCAGTTGCTAAATACTATTTCTTTTTAACTTGTAGTGGTTGGGGTATGTGGCATGATGAAATACATCTTGATGAATTGGAGCAGTTTCCCATTCCGACTATCAACGAAAACAAGCACACCAAAAAACTGTGCTTGTTAATGGATGAAATCAAGGAATATGAAGAAATAACCATCGACTCACCTGTAAACAAAAATCAACGTAACTTTGAAGCTATAATAAAGGATATTGATGAAGTCGTTTTTGAAATGTATCAGTTGACCGATGAAGAAAAAGCATTGGTCACCGATATGTGTTCATATGGCTTAGATTTGTTTTACAATAAAACCGACAGTATTGCAATTAAAGAATTACCTATTGTTTCCGGTGAGCTTTGTGGCACTGAAAAAAGTTTGTCTGTTAAAAGGCATTTGATTTACAGTTATATAGATAAAGTTGTATCTACTATTAACGAATATTTGGCAAATATCAACGCTGAGTTAGAATGGAGAATTCATCGTTCGAAAGGCGTAATAGCGATATCATTTTTAACCAAATATATAAATGACCCAGTTGGTATTGATTATGAGAGTAAAGGTGATTGGGAAATAGCTCTACAGGAATTTAGTAGACTGAGCAAACAAGCTGTTATAGACGACATTTATATAGAAGGGTCTTTTATCGGTGTGTCTGATAATTGTATTGTTATTATTAAAAAGGATGAACGTAGAAATTGGTCTGCTGGTGCAGCCGTTAAAGACTTGAATTCCATTTTGTTAAAGTTGATTGACAAACAATCGGTGGAGGTGAACGGATATGAATAGACCGAGTTTCCAATCTATTGATATTTGGGCAGAATGGGAAAAAGACATTTTGATGATATTGGTTGAAGCCCTTCCCTCCTTATGTAATGTAAACGATATGACAAATGATGAAAATGACATAACGGTACAATTATATAAAATAATACTTACCGTAAGATACAACAAGCAAAAAATCACTTTTGGCAACATTGTTCTTCAAACGCAGAACCAGCCTGTTAATGCGTTATGCGTATCCGAAAATGAATCAAGTCTTCGTAAAAAGCCCGATTTATTATGGGTATTTAATGATGAAAATGCAGATACACCAGAAAAATCACAACGCTATTTTACGATAGAATGCAAATGCCTATCCACAACGGCAGACGATAAAAATTATGTTGAGAAAGGTATTTCACGCTTCATCCTAAATGACTGGGGTTATGGTAGAAACGAAAAAAGTGCTGCAATGATTGGCTACATAAAAGATATTAATTCCAATGTGCATTTATGCAGAGTTGTTGAACATAGCAAAAAGCATAATTACCCTGAAATTCTCGAGTATGTTTGTGAAAACAAGCATGTTTATCGGTACACACAAACTTTTGAAACTCGTGAGTTTGAGCCTCGGAATTTTACGTTGCATCATTTATGGACACACATTGATGATCATTTTAAAAAGTAGAGCAGTTTAGGATATAGTGCTTTTTGATGTATGCCAAACTTCGTCTAATATTTATAATGGACAGGCGTATAGTATTTAACCGAAGAATAAATGTGATTTTCACAGAGGAAAACTTATGAGTAACAAAAAAGCAAGAAAGAAGACCGATTCTAAACCCAATACGACTCCGCATTTATTACCAGTTAATATCGACTATGATAAATTGGCTGAGGCATTTATAAATGCACAGGAGCAGAGGAAAGAAAAGTCTATGGAAAAAAGTAGCAAGAAAATTGGATTTTTCAAGGGTGTATGGCTTATTCTGCAGGGCAAGAATGATACTCAAGACCGTATGACAATGGGATTTATGGCAATTCTTTTGACCGTACTTTTTAAGACAATTTCAATTATTGGATTTTTATCTGTACCGATTAGCGCCTATGTAATAATAAAACAAATGTTAGCTATGACGTGGACTATCGGCTGGAATCTTATGGAAAATATTATAGGCATTATATTATTTGCATCTTTCTTATTTATTATATTCATTTTTTCTGTACTGATTTGGGGTGCATCAAAGGAAATAGAAAAATCAGAAGATAAACACTTTGTAGTTGCTGTCTTTTCAGGAATTATTAGCCTCGTGGCTTTAATTATATCGTTGATTGCCCTTAAACAATAAATATTATATATAATTTATGACATTAATCTGTTCTCTTAAGGCTTGCTTGGCACGGCGATAAAGTGATAAAAAGAAAAACGCTAATATCGAAGCAATATTAGCAATTTATGAACAATATAATTATGCTTGCCAATCATGAGCATACCCGTCAGAACGGAATTATATCCA
Organism: Oscillospiraceae bacterium; assembly: GCA_031270605.1. GTDB lineage: Bacteria > Bacillota > Clostridia > Oscillospirales > Acutalibacteraceae > JAISXG01. The sequence goes on from JAISXG010000022.1 coordinate 45,049, forward strand.
TGAACTGCTCATTATGTTTATTAACGTACATACAAATGCCAAATACAATTTATACTCTATTCCCTGTTACTCTGTTTTGAATAATTGCACGAAATATTAGAAGGAGGTTTCCCATGAAAAAGAAAGTTATCGTCATAGGGGGCGGTATTGCGGGGCTGAGCGCGGGTGTCTATGCGTTAAGGTGCGGCTTTGACGTTACCGTTTTGGAAAGCCATAGTATAGCGGGCGGGAACTGTACGTCATGGAAGCGAAGCGGTTATCTCTTTGAGGGCGGTATGCACTGGCTTACGGGTTCCAGTAAAAAAGAACCCATCTATAAGATGTGGCGTACTGTGGGGGCGCTGAACGACAGCATTCAGATCCACTGTTCTGAACCCTTCATAGAATATGACTACGAAGGCACGCCGATCCGTTTCTACAGGGATGTCGATACTACAGAAAAACACTTGATTTCTTTGTCACCCGAAGATGCAAAAGAGATAAAAGCACTATGTAACAACATTCGCAAAGTAAAAAACCTTGCTATGCCTGTTACCGATCTGCGGGGTGTCAAAGTGACAAAAAAGACTCGTCCACCAATTTCTCTGCTTTTTAGCGCCATTTCTGCTATGAGAACCATGGGTTCATTTTCTAAAATCTCCCGAGATGAGTATGTTGGAAGATTTGTCCATGAGGGGTTACGCGAAATGCTTCGCTCCTTAACAAACGAAAAGACTGGTGTGTTGCCACTGTTTTTTACGATGGGTGCTCTTGCCCGGGGTGATGGTGGCTTCCCCGAAGGGGGATCATTGCCATTCGTCGGTCGAATTGTTGATACTTTCCAGTCACTGGGCGGTGAACTTCTTTTGAACACAAGGGGCGACCGTGTTATTGTTGAAAACGAAAAAGCGGTTGGTGTAATGGTGAACGGCAAAAACATGCCTGCTGACGCCGTGATTATCACATCCGATACCATGTCAATCGACCGCCTGTTTGACACTCCTCCCAAAGCTCCCTGGCTGGAGGCAATGCATGCTGTGACCGAGCCTACGATGGCTATCTTTCTATCTCTCGGCATAAAGGCTGACTTGAAGAAATATCATAAGGGCCTTGTTTTCAAGCTTCAGCAGCCGATTTCCTTGGCGAACCAAAAACATGAATACCTGAGTGTCAACAACTATGCATCTGATCCAGTCTATTCTCCTGAAGGAAAAACCGCTATTACTATTATCTTAGATGGTGACACCTACGATTTTTGGAAAAAAGCAAAAGAAGAAAACAGATATGTGGATGAAAAACAAAAGCTGGCTGGGGTAGTGATAGAGGCGTTGTCCAAGCTGGTTCCTGAAATCGAAGGGCAGGTAGAGGTCTGCGATGTTGCAACGCCGTTAACCTACGAACGCTACTGCAGCAATTGGAAAGGTTCCTGGATGACTGAAATGACGCCAAGCATGAAGATGAAGAGCTACCCGGCTGCTATCAAGGGGTTGTCCGGCGTATACTTCGCGGGACAGCGCATGATGCCACCCGGTGGCCTTCCTGTTGCGCTAATGACTGGTCGGACGGCTGTTCAATATCTATGCCGCGATACAGGTACTCTATTTGTCAGTGAAGAATAAGCGCACATTAGAATTATATACTATAGAAATAACATTATCTGATTTCCCATTATGTTTATGATAGACAAACACATAATAACAATAATAGGAAGCTCAACTAAGGAATAGTTTTGGATATAACGGGAATGGGGAGTTTTTACGTATAAAGATATCGATATAGCTTCTGAGGTGGAGTCAAAAGGATATAAGGAAGGATATAAACTCCATCAATATATTATAAATTCCTTTATACAATGTTTGTTTTTTGCTCAATTAAATTGTTCAAGAAGCGATAAACTTGAGAATAGCTTATTCTTCCTTTCCGTTATAGATGATATGTTTCAATCAATTGTGGGTATTGCATGTTTATCTGAGCAAGGGATTAGAAATACATGTAGACGAGAATTAAGATATCTACTTGAATTAGCAATAAAGGCATGTGTTGTATCTCAGAAGTATTCTGACAAATCGGTTAGTGAGCAAATAGCTGAATACTTTGGTATTATTAAATCAACAAATATTTCTATGATTAAAGAAATTGATTTTTATTTTTTTGATAAAGATTTGAAAGATAATTTTATTTCCGAGTCATTACGAATGTATGGAGATTTATGCGCTTATGTACACTCTACGCCAAAACAAATGCAAGAAAGAATTGGTTTAATGCAAAAAGGTAGATATATAGGTTTTGAAGGTGTAAATGAATTAAAAGAATTAAATAAAGAGGTATCAATAACGCTTTCCTTTGTTTTGGTTTTGTTTTTCCATGCTATACCAGAGTGGTGTGTTGGTGATTATATTGTTGAAAGAGATGGTACCACCGTAAATTCTTACTTTTCAAGGTCAAAATATTTTGCGGCAATTGATTCAATATTTGATTATAAACAAGAACGCCAAGGACACTTAGATACAGTGAAAGCGTGCAGAGAGAAAAAAGTTGCCTTTTAGGCTCTAATTATTTATAATTAGCCGGAACCTTTACTGGTATCTTAATTGTCTAATATGTTTAGAAAGCCATAAACATCATGGCTAAGGGATTGGCGTTAACGGCAGCGTGTAGTTGCTTATCATCGATATGTGTATAAATTTTTGTAGTAACTATACTCTCATGTCCAAGAAGCGATTGAAAAGATCGAATATCAATATGCCCATATTCATACATCAGTGTCGCGGATGTGTGGCAAAGCTTTTGAGTGGACAACTTTATTGGGTTGACGCCCGCTGCAACAATGTGCTTTTTGATAACATTTTAAATTGATCGGGGCGTTAGTTAGCATTTGTTAGGCTTTTTAATTTGCTCTGCACTTACTTCAGGCCAAATTGTGTTTTCATTGTAACCTTATCGCCTTGAAAGGTGATGCTTGCATTGCCTAACGAATTTGAACTTTCCCACATATACATTTTTGTGTTGTATTCAGCGCCCATGTCTAAATCAACTTCTGAAAGCAATATACCAGTGCTGCCAATTATATTACAGACTTCTTCATAAGACATGCCAGTTTCTATTTTGTTAAACATCGAAAGAGTTATTCCGGTTTGCTGATGAACTCCATTTGCAGGCGCTGTATCATCAAAAAATACAGGAATCAAAAAAAGTCCTCCAAGACATAATGCAACTATAACCAAACATGCAATCAGCATACTTTTTCTTGTCTTTTTAGACTTTACAGCTGAGTAACCACACCGCAGACAATAATTATTTCTCAGCCATGCACCACATTGTATACACCTTTTATCAATGTCGCCGACCGAAACCGTTGAGCATCCGCAATAAACACAATTTTCCGATTCATTGCTAATTTCCCTTCCACATTCACGACAGTTTATCATTGCCATTTTCAGACCTCCCATATTTTTTATACACTGCACTATTTTTTTACTTCTTCCTCATATCCTTCCAAGGGTACGGCAGATATCGACATGTCGATATGTATTTGAATTATATGACGATAGCCCGATAAAGTAAATGGATATAGAGAAAGGTTATAGCTCTATTTTAGGATTTCTCTTCCAACCTATGAGCCATTTGTAATTGCGGAAGAACACTGGATAGCGCTGCTTTCCATTCCAATACTTTTTCGTTCATGTTTTTTCTGTTTTGGCCGCTGGGTGAGGACACGCGAATATAAGGGATAGTTGAATTCTTAAAAAACCTACGGAAATATTTATACGCACCGTTACTATGAAATAAAAGAAGTTTGATATTGGGATACGTAGCAAGAAGTTCGGGAAGCTTATTCTTTTCTTCATTTTTAAGGTCTTTATCGTTAGAGGTTTTTCGCACCGCCGATTCCACTACATCCCAAAGGGCTATTTTATATTTTTGAAGAAGCGCGGCTTTTTCTGCAACTGTTTTTGGTAGCGGTTCCTCACATGCTCCGGCTAAGATACCCCAGAATTTATTTGTGGGGTCAGAATAATATTGTTTTTGCTCTGCTGACGCCTGACCGGGCAGTGTTCCCAAAATAAGCACAACGGAGTCTGGGCGAATATCCGGGTCCAAACTTTTGGTTCGTTTTAATTCCTCATTCATATAATTTTATCATTCCCCACAAAATATTTATATAGTTTATGTTTAATCTTGGGCAAGAATGAAGTAACTACCTGCGCCAAACAAGCCATATAAGATGTTATTTTTATATTATAAACCAAATAAAATGTGAAGTCAATACATCTTATAAAATGTATATTATTATTGCTTACATGATGAGAGGTGTGTAAGCAATGAAAAGTATCAATGAAATGTTAAAGGATTTGAGAGAAGATAAAGATTTAACACAAAGGGATATTGCAAAACTGTTAGGTACAACGCAACAATATTATTCCAAGTATGAGAGTGGACATAAAGAACTGCCTATTCGTCATCTAATTACATTAGCAGATTTTTATAAAGTTCCTGCTGATTTGATATTAGGCAGAATTGAATACGCCGCAGTAAAAGCTGATAACTCTGAATACACAAAGTGGGTAAAAGGGATAGCGGATTTAAGCCCGGAAAATAAAAAGGCTATATTTGATTATATTGAACTTCTAAAGTTGAAAGATAAAAAACAGTAATAACCTATGGTCTGTTAAGTTCGTAATTTAACACGGTTTTTATGGCTATTTTGGATTTTAACTGAGCAGAGTTTTTTTACCTCCAAAAAAGCCAAAAAATCCATGACATAATAAAAAAGCGGCTATAATTGACTAACCGCTCAAATGATTTGTGACAATAAATTGTTTGCGACTGGAGTAAAATTCAGTCGTTTTTTTTCGTTTGCTCAAAATTAGTTTTTAACCTTAATTCCTCGATTCTGTCTTTTGGAATATCCTTTTTCAGTTGCACAACATCATTTTGAATAAAGCCTAATTCCGCCAACTCTAACAGGTCTTTATTATATGGAGTCGTATCAAATTCTGCACCTTCAAGTAACCCCAAAAATGCTTTGTCTTTATAGACTATTTTCCCTGCAATCATATATTGATTTGTTAAATATCGAAATAAATGAGCGAACAAATCAGTTTCCTCTTCATAGTGATTTTCTATTAAAATGCTAATGATTTCTATCTTCCAATGGTTGGAATCCCTCTTGTTTAATGTTCTTAATTTCTTGATTGCTTCTTCTGTTAGCCCTGTTTCCAACTGTATGAAATTATTTTTTGGATTTTCACAATCATGCTTGCCAAAAAAATAATTTGGAGAGATGTCCAGAGCTTCCGTAAGTTTTTGAATATTTGTATATCGCGGCTCTCGGTTTTTTGTGAACCAATCAGTAATAGCAGATGATGATATTTTTGATTTGCCTGCAAGTTCTTTTTTTGTCATTTTTCGTTTTTTCATTATTTTGAATAATCTTTGTATCCATTCTCTGCTTTCACCGGGTGCTAATGTCATTTCTCTGCCCTGCCAGTTTTCCATATACTATACCCCTTCATAAATCCGATATATCGAATTAAAATCAACAAAAAAATAAATTTGTACGAATGATAAAATATCTGTGACACAGCAAAATTTATCCTGTATAATAGCGATTGTTAACTTCATATCCCAAACCATAATCCAGTATATAGGATTTTAGTTAAAAAATCAAGTTCAATTTTATTATAGAAGAGGAAGGATATTTCATGATGGATACAACGCCACGGGTTGAATTATCAGACAAGCAAGTGGAGCAATTGGCTTTTGCGTTGTATCCGTCCGCGATGGATTTCTGTAAAAAAGCTATGGATAACTCAAAAAACAAGAAAAAGGAGTGTCAGTCAGATGACAAAGAAAAAAAAGACAAATCTTAACCATGAAAGCAAAATCGCCGTTATGGTAGACCCTGTTACGTTTAAGGAAAAACCGAGTGCCAAACAGGTAGCGGGAATTAAACCGCGATTATTGACCGAGGGGGTTAGCTACCTTACGATGGGGCAGATTATCGACAGAATCAAAGCAGGACATACCATTTGTCCCGGCGTGCTGGAGGGTGGTGCAAAGGCTGGTAACTGGATAAGCCAGCAGTTGTTTATGGTGGATATCGATAACAACGCTAATTTGCCGTACTTGACTCCAGAAAGGGCGATGGAAATCTGTAAGGATAACAAGTTATCCCTTGCCTTTTATTATTTTAGCTTTTCCCATTCTAAAGATAAACCAAAGTTTCGCTTGTGTTTTATTACTGATGAAATCATAAAGGACGAAACAACACGCAATAACATAATGCAAACACTCATTTCGTACTTCCCCCAAAGTGACCGCTCATGTAAGAACGCCGACCGCTTTTTTTATGGCACAAATAAAGAGGTGCGTATTTTGGATTTAGAAGCGCGTATTTGCCTCGCAAATTTTACGCATGAGTTTTCATTGCCGGATAGTGCAACCGGCCATACGCGCCAAAATAGGAGCAATCGGCTCCTTGCTGATTTGATCAGGTCATTTGATTTTCTTGATTATCTGAAAAAACGCAACGGTAAAATCACATCAGATAGTGGAAACACTGTCCATTTTGAAGATTGTGAAGTGTGCGGACACCATGATAACCTTGTGTATTTCAAGAATACAAACACCTTCTACTGTTACTCGCCTGATGGCAAACAAGGCGGAAGTATCATTGATTATCTTATGATAACTAAAAATATGGACACAGCCCAAGCAACCAATTATTTTATAAACAGCTTGTGCGAGACGGACAATTTCCTGGAATGGCAGCCACCTGTTCCATTTATCGAGGTAGCATCACCGCCGTTTCCCATTAAATCGTTACCCACTCCATTAAGAGATTATGTTTTAGCTGTGGCAGAAACAACGCAAACACCTGTTGATATGGCTTCTGTTGCTATATTGGCAGTTATGGCAGCATGTTTACAAGGCAAATTTAAAATTATGGGAAAGCCTGATTGGTTTGAACCGCTAAATATATATTGTATTATTGCCGCCAATCCCGGCGAGCGCAAATCCCCTGTAATGAGACATTTAACGGAGTGTTTGCATGAATATGAGAAACAAATAAAGCCCTTACGATTAATAGCAGATAATTCGACGCCTGAAGCTCTAACAACGGTGCTTGCAAATAATGGCGGTAATTTATCAATCATTTCAAGCGAGGGCGGAATATTTGATATATTGGGTGGAGCATACAATAATAGGGTAAATATTGACACCCTGTTAAAGGCCCATGACGGTGACCTTATTTGTGTAGACAGAAAAGGCAGGGAGACAGAGAGGATAGAAAACCCCGCTCTTACGATTCTATTAACTGTTCAACCTCATGTTTTAAACAAATTTATAAGTAACGATATTTTTCGAGACAGGGGGTTGGTGGCAAGGTTTCTATACTCTATGCCGCCCTCAAAGGTAGGAACCCGACGCTATAAAACTAAAGCGATACCGCAAGAAGTAAAGGATAGGTATAAAAAACTTTGTTTCAAACTGCTTAAAATCAAAGCGAGAGAACCGCAACTACTAACGGTGAATTCCAATGCAAACAGAGAATTAGAGGATTTTTTTAATGAATTGGAGGCTAAGCTCAAAGATGATTTTGAGGATATTGTGGATTTTGCGAGCAAGCTGCATGGTAGGTCATTGAGAGTTGCAGGAATTTTGCACATCGTAAAATATGGTGATGCTGCGCAAAATAAACCTATTTCCAGTCAAACCGTGCGAGAAGCAAAAGAAATAGGGCTGTATTTTTTAGAGCACGCAAAAATCATATATAGGTTATCGGGTGGAACCACACTGCAAAAACAGGCAATATACATATTGAGGCAATTGAAAAAGTATCCTGAGCGAGAATATATACCGAGCGCAATAAAACGAATCTGCCGCGGCGTATTTAATAGGACAGAGGATATTATGCCCGCTTTGGACTTACTGGTGGAATACGGATATCTACAGGAACGGTACGTTCCCTATAAGCAATTTGGTGGTAGGCCACCCGCGAATAAATATGTGCTCAATCCCCTATATTTTGATGAATAATCCATTTAGATTTAACCGCGAAAGCCTTATAATTATCTTATCAAAAAAGGAGGTGGAGCCATATGAACGTGGTATTGTACGGGCGGTTTTCCTGTGAAAAGCAAAATGAGCAATCCATTGAGGGCCAGTTGGAAGCCTGCCGCAATTTCGCCAACTCAAAAGGTTATACGATTATTAATGAGTACACGGACGTTGCCATGTCAGGCCGGGACGATAAACGTCCCAGCTTGCAACGCATGGTGCAAGACAGCGAAAGCGGTATTTTTCAAGCGGTAATTGTATGGAAGTTCGACCGGTTTTTCCGTAGCTGCCGGTTGAGCAGTAAATACCGGGAGATTCTGAAAAACAACGGTGTTGACCTTATTTCGGCTATGGAGTATTTAGGCGAGGGACCCCAAAAGATTATTCTGCAATCATTATTTGACGGCATGGCCGAGTTCTATTCCGCGAATTTAGCCGAAAACGTGATCAGGGGTATGGGGCAGAACGCCCAAAAATGCCTGTCGAACGGCGGTACGATCCCCCTTGGATATAAAATTATTGATAAGCGATACCAGATAGACGAACAAACCGCCCCTTATGTAAAAAAGGTCTTTGAGATGTACGCAGGGGGAGAAAGGGCAATCGACATTGCCGCGTATTTGAATGAACGCGGAATTCGAACCGCCCAGGGAGCAAAATTCAACAAGAGCTCGTTTAAGACGATGCTCCAAAACCCAAAGTATATCGGCATTTACTCTTACAGTGGCTACGCAACCGAAGGCGGTGTTCCCCGCATTATATCGGATGAACTGTTTAACGCGGTGGCCGAGCGGCTTCGAAAAAACAAAAAGGCCCCTGCAAGGGCCAAAGCCAATATGGAATACCTGTTGACGACAAAGCTATTCTGCGGACACTGTAAGGATTTGATGGTCGGCTCCAGCACCTCTAAGAAAGGCGGTGTATATTATTACTATTATGTTTGCAAAAGCACTATATTAAAAGCTAAAACCTGTGATAAAAAACGGGTTAACAAAGAGACAATAGAAGAACTCATTCTCAAGTTGTGCCGGGAGCAGTTAGAGAATAAAAATATTGATAAACTCGTCCGAAAGATAAGCTCTATCAGTAAAAAACAAAAGGAAAGCCTGCATATCACTCGATTATCGGAGGCCTTGAAAAGTAATGAGGCGCAGCGAAAAAACCTTATGCAGTCTTTGAAGGAATGTGAATACGAGGGAGTCCGTAAAGGGATATACGCCGAACTGAACGACTTAGACAAGGCAAAAGCGGAGTTGGAAAAGGATTTAGCCATCGAGAAATCCCACAGTTTCATACCATCCGAAGAACAACTCCGTACGTTTTTTCGGGTACTGAAAGCCGGGGACAAGGACGATTTAAAAACCCGTAAGGCATTGATTGACATTTTTATAAACGCGGTCTATCTGTATGATGACAACAACGGCAGAAACCGAAAAATCACCGTAGTATTCAATAGCGGCAAACGCCCCGTGACCATAGAAAACATACCGATTGACGATATCAGCCTTAACTTTGAAAGGCAGTCCAGTTATTATATCGAGGCCAAAGGTTCACCACACAGGAAACTTATAAGAACTTTTACTTTTTTACAGGCGGTTTCGCTATAACGGTGTTCTTATAAGTACCAACAGAAGAAGCGGTAGGGGTTAAACACCTTTACCGCTTTTTTACGTTAATTATATATGTTCTTAATCTTCTTTGAAGTGTATCCCAACGCCTCTTCTTTATATGGATTTGTTGAGGATGCATCTGTCAATACAGGTCAAAAAATCCCTCTGCTTTTAAAAAGTTGAACGGCTATAAAACCAAAATTGCTGCTTCATCGAATCCAAGTCAAGCGGTGTTGCGCTGAAATACACGCCCCCCGAACCACTGCAATACAGTGTGTCCGGGGGGCTCTGTTTATTTACCCATGAGCGCTTCGCTCAGGGAAAACTTTCTGTTTCCCAGCAAGCCGGCGGTTCTGTAATCATAATACCGGCCGATATTGTTGCCCATCATCGCGATTCTGCCAAGCAGCTTCACAAAGGAATAATAGAACGGCAGCTTGCCGATTTCGCGTTCGCTCTGTGGAATGGTTTTTTCGATCGTAAAGGTATTGAAGCATTCACCGCTTTCCACTGTGTAAGAATTAATGGTGAGCGTTGTGTCCGTAAAATCAATAATGTTGTAAATGATCTCCTGCGTCAGATAGGCAAAGGCTACGTTCTCGCCCAAAGGCGGGTCTTCGGCACTGCGCGGGCGGTTAATGGAGCCAGAGGCCATATAAATAGTGCCCTCGGGGTTTGAGACGCTGCTCTGGCCCACAAGGCTCTGCTGCGTCGTTTTGCCGGACATCACGTTTGATATGCTGTAATAATGGCTGTGGCCGCTGAGCACAAGGTCAACATTATATTTGTCCATCAACGGGGTCCAGCAGATTCGCAGCAGCTCGTTTTCCTGTTCGCGCGACTCAATTCTGCCGCCGAACAGCTCGTGGTGGAACATTAAAACACGCCACTGCACGTCAGGGTTCGCACTGACGGCCTCCTCGATAAAGCGGTCATGCTCCTGCATGGAGGAGTTGTTGCTGTCCATCGACAAAAAGAGTGCGTTGCCCTTCACAAACCAGTAGTCTCCGCCGATGTAGGACTGCACCGCGGCCTGCGTATCCTCGTTGGGATAATTGAAAAAGTCCTTGTACGCCACGCCCTTTTTGTCGTGGTTGCCGATGGTGCCCGCAAAGGAAAGGGACTTCATGGCCGGTGCGGAGGCGAGGCCCAGATACTCCTCACGCAAGCCCTCGGAGGCCTGGTCGCCCGCAGAAAGCGCAATGGAAATATCGGCGTTGCGGGAAAGCGCCGCGTCCAGCATTGTGCTGTAGGTGTAGGACTGCTTGGCGATGTTCAGCTCGTCCGCTTCATCCTCGGAAACGTGGATGTCATTGACATAAATCGCCGAAAAGTCGGAAGACGCAAGGGTTTTGAAGCTGTAGGTTTTAGACTGCTCGGTTTGGGTGCGGCAGGAATAATAATAGGTGGTGTCCGCCGCAAGGCCGGTCACCACGGCCGCATAGGAGCGGTCATTTTCCGGCGTCACGGTAAACGTGGCCTCAAAGCGCTCAAAATTCAGCAGGTCGGCGTCTGTGCTCAAAAGCACATAGCCCTCGCCGCTGTCCGCCGGCGCGTACCAACGAAGATAACGCTCGGTTTCGTCGCTGCCGGGCGCAAGCACAATGCCCGCGTCAAGGTCCGCATCATTATCCCATTGTTCATACCACTCGTCAAGGCTGACGGTCGGAATCGGCTCGGCGTTTACGCTCGTGCCTATTAATGACGCAAGCAGGAGCGAGAGAACCAGCAATACACTGGCGGATATTTGCATTGTCTTTTTCAAAAAAAAACCCCCTTCATAAAATAAGCCCTCTCTTTGGCGGGCTTTGTCGCGATGTACGAAAAAAACGGCAGGAGAAAAAACCGCCATCAATCAAATAAACCATAGCATAAAATGGCTGTTTTGTCAACGAAAAAAGACCGTAATGTAAATTTTATATTAAAAACATTAAAAATCCGTGTAAAATTTACAAGTGCCGCAATTGACAGTAAAAAGCTGCGGTGCTATAATCAAGAATTAGCGAGCTATAATTTCTGATTGGGAGATGATATCCCTTGGGCGAAAAAGAGAAAAAACACGGCCCGGAAAAAATCAGCGTCTTTCCGGCTGTGTTTTTTAGTATGGCGACCTATGTATTCACCTTTCTTTCCCGTGTCGGCGTGCAGTCGGTTGTGTATCATGAGCTGAGCGCCCTCTGCCGCTATCTGGCGTGGCTATGCGTCTTTATTTTGTTTTTTAACTTTATGCAAAGAAAGCTGCAAACGCCCTCCCGGCGTAAGGCGGCGCGCAGGGGCGGAAAAGCAGGGCACAAAAGGCTTGCTTTCTTAAAAAAGCTTTTGAAAAAAACGGCGGCCGATCGCATTGAAGAGCCGGCGCGGCAGGAAGCAACGGAACGCCTCCCCTCCCCGCAGGAGGACTCCTCCGGCTCCCCGGCCGCATTATCGGAGCAAAACGTGGCGGATCCGGAAGGCAAATTGCTTTCGATTCCCTCAAAAGCCCCGTCGGAAGAGGCTGCCCCTTTGCCCGGTGCGGGCAAGCGCGGCCTTAACAAAATGCGCGCGCTGCAAATTGCGTATGTGTTGGCCGTGGGCCTGCTTACCCTGAATTTCATTACGTTTGTGCTGGAAAATTATCCGGTGCGCGGCACTGTGGAGGAGTTTCAGTATTCCTTGGCGCATGTTGCGTTTATGGCGTTCTGCACCGGTGTGGCTTTCGGGTTGAAAAAGTGGTTTGAGTCCGGCAAAGAGGGCAAGGCCAGCGTTACCGCCGTCAGCTTTTTCGGTTTTTTCGGCGTGCTTTCGCTGATCACCTCTCTTGTTTTCGCGGTAAAGGCACTGTTCGCGATCAACGCCGTACCGGTGCTGTTTTGGATTTTTATGGCCGCCGCGCTTTACCTTGCGGCGGCGGTGTCCTTCCGTATAGTCACCTCCATAATCAGGCACAGCGTTTTAAGTGATTTTGATTTTTCTGTTTATATACCGTTTGTCACAAAAAGCAAAAATCAAAAGCTTCTCACCATGCTGGAAGAAAACACGGGGCTTTCCCTGAAATCGCTGTGGAGTCTGAAATACGTTGCGCAGATCGTTCCCGCCGCCGTGCTGGGAACCGGCGCGCTTTTACTGCTCGCGACCTGTGTTTATAAAGTTGAGCCATACGAACAGGCCGTGGTTTACCGGCTGGGCGCGCTGAGTGAGCAGTCGGTCAAGACAAGCGGCATCCATTTCAAGGCGCCATGGCCGATTGACAAGGCGGAGCTGTTTGAAGTGGAGCGCGTCAGCGCCATGACGGTGGGCTATGAGGCCACGGACGGCAAAGACTATTTATGGACACAGTCCCACGGCGGTGAGGAATACACCCTGCTTTTGGGCGGCGGCAACGAGCTTGTGGCCGTGAATGTAAAGCTGATGTATGTGATCGACGATTTATATGCTTATGTTACGCGCGCGGCGGATGCGGAAAGCATTCTCAACGCGAAGGCCTATGAGATTATGATGGAAAAAACCATATCCACCAACCTCGACACCTTCCTGAGCGTGGACAGAAGCGGCCTCGCCGAGTCCCTGAAAGAGAGTTTAGCCGTTTTCTGTGATGAGTCCAAAATTGGGCTGCGGGTAGACGAGGTCGTCATTGAGAGCATTCACCCGCCGGTGGACATCGCGGACACTTATCAGGCTGTTGTGAGCGCGGGCGTTCAAAAAGTAACAAAGATAACCGAAGCGGGAGCTTCGGCGCTCGAAAAAACGGCCGGGGCGCAAAAGGAAGCGCAAACGGCGATCATCGGCGCGCAAGCCAAACAGCTGGAAAAGGTGGCCGGGGCGGATTATGAAATGGCCGTTTACCGTGCGGCGCTGGAGGCCTACAGGACAAGCCCGGGTGCATTCAAGCTGTATAAGTATTTGTCCACTTACGAAAAAATCATAGGCGAAAACAAGGTTTATGTGTTTTTCCCGAATGCGTCGGCCGATTTGTCAGACTACATTATTAACCGCTCAGACAACCAGACTGTTACGGTTATTGAATAGCCCCAAATTTTTTCCCGAGGATTTTAGAAAGGAGGCGCGCGCGTTTTTTGCGGCCCGGCATTTTGTGCGGCTGCTCCAAACAAAGCGCGACGCATACAGTTTATGAAAAAGATTTATAAATGGCTTTTCGCCTCTCTGCTTGCCGTGATTGTTGTGGGCTTCGGTTTTTTATTTACGGTTCGTGAGGGTTCCTGCGCAATTGTTTCCCGTTTCGGTGAGATCCGGGCCGTTTACACAAACGCGGGGCTGCACGTTAAGCTGCCCTATCCCTTTGAAAAAATCATTACCTACGACACCCGCAGCCAATACATGGATTCCGGCTACACCGAAACACTGACGAACGACAAAAAAAATATCATCATGCAAACCTACCTGATTTGGAACATCGAGGACCCGCAGAAATATTATACCAGCGTCGGCGACAACCAGAAAGCCGGAAAATACCTCAATGACCTTGTGGCAAACGTCAAAAACGGCGTAATGGGAAATTACCAGCTGTCCGCCCTTGTGTCCACAGACCTTGAGAGCATTCAGATTGACACAATTTCAGATCAGATCAGCACACAGATCGCGCAAAAGGCGTTGGGGGACTACGGCATCCATGTGGAAAGTGTAAAAATCAAGCGCCTAGCGTTGCCGAACGCCAATGTGAAGAGCGTTTTTGAGCAAATGATCGCGGATCGCCAGAAGCAGGTCACGCAGCTCCTTTCTGAAGGTGATCGGGACGCCGCCATCATTATGAGCGAAGCCAACGCCCGGGCCGCCGAAATCATTGCCGAGGGCAAACTGAAGGCCGCCGAAATTGATGCGGAAACAGAAAAAAAGGTGGCCGGGATCTACGGCGACGCCTATGACGCCAACTCCGAGCTGTTCATTTTTCTCAAAAACCTGATCGCGCTTGAAAATTCCGTGAATGCGGATACCGTAATCATCATGAAAAGCGAGGACTCCCCGTTTTCCGTCGTGAGCGACTTGCAATAGGGGGCGCGCCATGAAAAAAAGTACCTTTGAAAAGTTTCAGGCACTGATGGTTCTGTTCCTGCGCTACTTTAAATGGTTTGTGATCGTGGCCGTCGCACTCATTGCCCTCACGGGCATTTATAAAGTGGACAGCAACGAGGTCGCACTGGTGCTCCGCTTCGGCCACCTGGTGGGCCAAACAGCTGAGGGGCAAATCAAGCGGCCGGGGCTGCACTTTGCTTTTCCTTACATCATTGACGAGGTGATCAAGGTACCCGTCGAATCCGTGCAGGAGTTGTCCGTCACCACGCATTACGGCAATGGCGGCTCCATCGCCTCCAGCGTCAACAGAAACGGCTATGTGATCACAGGCGACAGCAACATTATTTTGATCAAAACAGTCGTTAAATATAAAGTGAGCGACCCGGTGGCCTATGCGCTTGCCGTCAGCGACATTTCCGCTGTTATAGACGGCGTTACGAGCGGGGAAACGACCGCCATTGTCGCATCCATGACGGTTGACGACGTGCTCACGAGCCAGAAAAGCAGCCTTTCAAATCGATTGAAGGAAAACGTGCAGGCATGGCTTGACACAATCGGCTGCGGCGTTCAGATCACCAACGTGGAATTAACAAACGTAACGCCGCCCAAAGAAACGGCCGCGGCCTTTGACAATGTTACCGCCGCGGCAGTGCAGAAGCAGACGCTGCTTCAGCAGGCGAAGGACTATCAGGCCGCAAAAATTCCGGAAGCGGAGGCCACCGCCAGCGAGCTTGTGAACACCGCGACGGTGAACCGGTCACAACTGCTCTCAAAAGCCAACGACGAGGCCGCGCAGTTCAACGGGCTTTACGCGCAATACGTCCTGAACCCGAACGTCATTCGGGACAGTGTTTTCCGCAGCCGGGTCAGCGCCGTTCTCAAACAATCCGGCGCAACGATCATCACGCCTGACGGAGGCGGTTCGGCAAAGATTGTACTGCCCTGACCGGCCTGACCCGCCGCATAGAAAGCATCATAAATGGGCATGGCGGGATTCTGAAGAAAGGTGACTGCGTTACCGCGGCTTTCGGTAATGCATTGTGGTTGCGTAAATATGAAAAAGATCAATGACTTGGTAGGCGATTCCGTTAAGGAGCGTTCCCGTGAATATATTTCTGAAATCGACAAAATACGGTTTCGGAGGGAGATTTTAACTTCTATGGGCGCCCTGATTTGTCTGGCCGCGGGGCTGATTTATCAAAAAATTTCCCCCGCGCAGGACGTTGTTTCGGGCCTGATTTTCCTGCTTGGCGTCATCATCATCGGCGCGCCCGTGCTCACAACGGCCATAAAGGGCCTGTTTTCCGCCGACGCGGGCGCGGCGATGGAAATTTTGGTTTCCATCGCCATGATCGTCGCTGTGCTCGACGGGCAGTATGTGGTTGCCATCCTGATCCCCATCATTCTCACACTCGTGCATTTTTTGGAAGAAAAAAGCATTATGGGCGGGCGTGACGCAATTGAGGGCCTGAAAAAAATGCAGGCGGACACCGCCATTTTGCTTGAGGACGGCCGCGAGCGTGAGGTGGACGCAAAAACCCTGCGGGAGGGCGATCTCATTTTGGTCAAGCCCGGCATGGCGCTGCCCATCGACGGCACCGTAACGCGCGGACTTTCGAGTATGGATCAAAAATCCCTGACCGGCGAGTCCCTGCCGAAAGAGGTCAAGGCCGGTGACAGGGTGTTTGCGGGCACCACAAACATCGAGGGGCTGCTCGCTGTGCGGGTGGATAAGGAATACAGGGACACCTCGTTTCAAAGAATTGTCAGTCTTTTGGAAAACGCCGAAAACATCACCCTGCCCGAGGCGCGTATTGTGGACAGGTTTATGCTTTATTACATTCCCGTTGCGCTGATTGTCGCCACGCTTGTGTGGCTTTTGACGCAGGATATTACAAGGGCGATCGCCGTTTTGGTGGTGAGCTGCCCCTGCGGGCACATGCTGGTGTCCTCCGCACCCATGATAGCCGCTCTCGCCGCCGCGACAAAACGCGGTATCCTGATCAAAAACTCCGCCTTTGTTGAAAAGCTTGCGGACGCGAACTACATGGTTTTTGATAAAACCGGAACCATCACAAACGGCACGCTGGAGGCCGTCGGCTACCACCTCGCAAAGGCCGAAATCTATGAGGCTTTGCTGGCGGCGGCGGCAAGCGTGGCGCAAAGTTCGCTGCACCCCACGTCAAAATCCATCATGCTGCTTTGCGAGGATATCGACTATGACAAAACCTATGAAATCACCGAAACGGCCGGGCGCGGCGTAAAAGGCTCAAACGGAAAGGACACCGTCATTGTCGGCAACCGCAAATACCTCGACTCCCTCGGTTTTTCCGTGACCGACGCCTTTGAGGCAGACGGCGCGAACACCTGGGTGGCAAAAAACGGCGAGGTGCTGGGCTGCATTGTCTTCCGCGATATTCCGCGCGCCGACGCGCCGCAGGCCATTGAACAGCTGAAGCGGCTCGGTATAACACAAACCTGCCTGTTGACAGGCGACAACGCACTGGCCGCCCGCAGAATTGTGGAGGCCGTAAGCATCGACGCGATGCACAGCGACCTGCTGCCTGAGCAAAAGCTGCAAAAGGTGAAGCAGGCCCGGGAAAACAACGTGGTGGTCGTTGTGGGCGACGGCATTAACGACGCATTGGCCCTTGCAGAGGCGGATGTCGGGATCGCCATGGGCGCCATGGGGTCAGACACGGCGATCCAAAGCGCCGATATTTCCCTGATGAATAACTCCCTTGAGAATATCCCCTTTGTTGTTGACCTTGCGCAAAAAACAAAGGGCACAATTTATATGAACATCATCATTGCGTTTGCCGTCAGTTTTGTCATGATTTGTCTTGCGGCGGGCGGCGCAATCAGCGCGGTGCTCGGCGCGTTCCTGCACAATGCGGGCGCCTTCATTATCCTGCTCAACAGCAGCAGAATCCTGCGTAACAACACCTCACGCAAACCAAAAACGGAAAAATCGATGGATTATATAGCCGATTAGCCCCAAAACCGTCCCGACCTTTGCGGTCTTTTTCCGCCCTCGACGCGTCCAAAATACTCGGAATACGAAAGTATTCCTGCGCTTTTGTCCTTTCGGAAACAAAGCATCCTCGCAAAATCCGGAACACTTTTGAAGCGAATCGACTATAACCGGTTAACCGAATAAGGAATTCCTTTTATAAAATCATGCAAATAAACGCAATCGCAATATGTTTTATCCTTTCCTGCAAAGATCGTCCCAGCCGGGCGATCTCTGCAGTTTTTTTATGCGAAAAACAGCTCTGTGCGTTGCTTGTCCGTCGGCTTTGTGGTATGATAAATTTTGGAATTTTTATTTTTTTAATATAATGCTTACTGAACAAACACCGTTTGCGAACAGTGTTTACCAAAACCACAGTTTTGCTGAGCGTTCCATTGATTGAAGCAACATCACCGCCCCGAAAGGAATGATTTCTCTGATGCTATATTTCACCCTCGGCCGCGCCGGCAGCGGCAAAACCACTTGGATCCGCCGCCTTGTCGCGGATTTTGTTAAATCCGGCGCTTTCGGCGCGACACTCATCGTCCCCGAACAGTTTTCATTTGAAACAGAGCGCGCCATGCTCGCCCTCTTAGGCGAGCAGCACTTTGACAGGGTGAACATCCTCAGCTTCACCCGCCTTGCCGAAAACCTCTTTGAAGAACACGGCGTTGCGCAAAAGCCCTGCATCGGTGAGGGGGCGCGCGCCGTGCTCATGAGCCTTGCCGCCGACGCGCTGCAGGACGGCCTGACCCTCTATGCCCGCGGCGGCAAAAGCGCCGCGCTCATCCGCGACCTTTTGTTTATGGACGAGGAACTCAAGCTCTGCGCCCTCACGCCGCAGTCGCTCGCAAAAGCCTCCGCCGCCCTGCCCGACGGCGCGCTCAAAACCAAAACCGCCGAATTCTCAAAAATCCTTTCACTCTATCAGGCACTTGTGGCCGAGCGTTTTTCAGACGAGCGCGACATTTTAACCCGCCTGTGCGATTTTTTAAAAACCAACAATATGTTTCATAACCAGATCGTCGCCTTTGACGCGTTTCGCGGCTTCACCAAAGCCGAATACGCCGTGATTGAGCAGATGATGCTGCAGGCAAAGGCCGTCTATTTCACCCTGCCCGCCGATTCTCTTGAAGAACAGGCGGATATGCCCGGCCCCTTCGCCCACCCGGCGCGTGCCATTCAAACCCTTATGGGCATCGCAAAAAAACACAACATCCACGTCGCCATGCCCCAGCGGCTTTCGGGGCCTGCGAAATATAATAACTTTCCGCTCAAACTCACCCACTTTGCGTCAAAAGAGCTGTTTGCCCTTGAACAGATGCTCTGCTCACCCGCCCCCCTCGTCTACTCCCTGCCCGCGCCGGGCATTACCGTTTATGCCGCGATGAACCCCTATGACGAATGTGAATTTGTGGCGATGCAGGCGAAAAAACTGATCCGCGAGCGGGGCTACCGCTGCCGCGAAATCGCGATTATCGAGCGCACAGCCGGCGTATACCGCCCCGCTCTTGTGGCGGCGCTGCGCAAATACGGCCTGACGGCGTTCCTTGACAACCGCCACAACATCCAGTCTGAGCCGCTCATCGCCATGCTTTCGTCCGCCCTCGCGGTTGCCGTCAAGGGCTTTTCAACAGAAGCGGTGCTGCGCTATTTGAAATCGGGGCTGACCCCCTTTTCAGCCGAGGACATCGCTCTGGTTGAGAATTATGTGTTTGTGTGGCAGATCGACGGCGCACAGTGGAAGCAACAGTGGGAATCCCACCCCGAGGGCTATGGCAACGAGTTTTCAGAAAAGAATGTGCGGCAGTTGTTCAAAATCAATGCCGTGCGCAAAAAAATAGTCGCCCCCCTGCTCGCGTTTAAAGACAAGTTGCAAACCGCCTCGGGCGAAGAGGCCTGCCGCGCGGTTTATGACTTTTTAGTCGTCACCCATGTGCCCGCGCGGCTCAAAGAAATGGCAAGCGGTTTTGCCGGCCTGGGGCACGACGACGCGGCCGAAAACTGCGTGCAGGTTTGGGACACACTCATGGCTTTGCTTGACACCCTCGCAACGACGCTCGGCGAAGAGCCTGTTGACCCCGCACGGTTTTTTGAGCTGTTTTCTCTGATTGTTTCGGTGACCGACATCGGCTCCATCCCCCATTCGCTTGACGAAATCACCATCGGCAGCGCCGAACGCATTCGCATCGGCGCACCACGCGCGGTGTTTCTTGTCGGCGCAAATGCCGATGCCTTTCCTCTTGCGCAAAGCGGCGCGGCGGTGTTTTCAAGCCGTGAGCGCAGCAAACTGAAGGAATGCGGCCTTGAGCTTGCGGAGTCTGACGAGCAAAGCGCCCTCCTGGAAAAACACATCACCTATTCCGCCCTCACGCTCGCAAAAGAGCGGCTTTTTGTCTCATATGCGCAGGCCTCTGTTTCAGGGCAGGAGCTGCTGCCCTCTGAAATCCCGCAATTTTTGCTGGGGTACTTTCCAGCCTGCGTTCACCGCTCCCCTGAGGACGTTGAAGACCTTGAGCGCATTGAAAGCCCCGATTCGGGCTTTGAGGCCGCGGCAAAGCTGTTTTGCGAAAACACGCCCCTCTCATCCGCATTGAAAACCTATTTCGGCGAAAAAGAGGCCTATCACGGCAGCCTGTTCGCCCTCGGGCGCATCGCCCGCGGCGAGGATTTTGAAATCAAAAACAAAGAAACCGCCGCAAAGCTGTTCCATAAAGATATGGAGCTTTCAGCCTCAAAGGTCGAAAACTATTACAACTGCCCGTTCCAATATT
Organism: Oscillospiraceae bacterium; assembly: GCA_031270605.1. Lineage (GTDB taxonomy): Bacteria > Bacillota > Clostridia > Oscillospirales > Acutalibacteraceae > JAISXG01. Next base: position 65,496 of record JAISXG010000022.1, read on the forward strand.
TTTGCAAATACGGCGTAGCCGCAAAGCCCCGCAAGGTCGCAAAGATCGACAGCCTGCAAAACGGCCTGATCCTGCACCACATCTTTGAATACCTGTTCGGCAATCACAGCGTGGAAGGGATTCGCGCAATGAACGAGCAGGAGCGGCGCGCGCTCATTGACGCCGCGCTGGAGGTTTATATCGCGGAAAAGCTCGGCGGCAGGCACACATTGCCAAAGCGCCTGCTGTTTCAGCTCGCGTCCTTCACAAAAACCGCTTATGTGGTGCTCGAGCGAATTCTGTTTGAGTTCGGCGCGTCGAAGTTCGAGATCCGCGACGTAGAGCTGCAAATCGGGCGCGACGGCAAGATCCCCGCCTATACGCTCACGCTTGACGACGGCGGCAGCATCTCACTTTCGGGCGTGGTTGACCGGCTCGACGTGATGAAAAACGGCGAAAACACCTATTTTCGCATCATTGACTACAAAACCGGCGGCAAGGACTTCAAGCTTGCCGAAGTGCTTGAGGGGCTGAACCTGCAAATGCTCATTTACCTCATGGGCATCTGGCAAAACGGAACGGGCGTTTATGGCCCCGTCACCCCCGCAGGCGTGCTGTATGTGCCCGCAAGGCTGGGCAAATATGAGCTGTCGCGCCAAAGCGGCAAAGAAGAAACCGAGGCCGCGAAAATCTCACTGGGCAAAATGAACGGTATTCTTCTCAATGAAGAACACGTTGTGCGCGGCATGGAACCGGAGCTGCGCAGGCAGTTGATTCCCGTGGGGCAAAACAAAAACGGCGAGCTCACCGGCCCTTGCATTTCGATTCAGGTGTTTGACCTGTTGCGCCGCGTGGTGGATGACAAGCTGCGGGACATGGCCGAACGCCTGCACGGCGGAGACATTGCGGCAAACCCGGCGGACAAGCTCCAAAACCGGACCGTCTGCGAGTTTTGCGACTATCAGGCCGCCTGCTCCCACGAATCCACAGACCCGTTCCGCCCCATCGGCGGCGAAAAAAATGAAGACATCATCAACGAAATGGAAAGGAGCTGCGCACAGCATGGCGAGAATATGGACGACTGACCAGCAAACGGCCATCACCGCCCGCGGGGGCACGCTGCTGCTTTCCGCCGCGGCGGGCAGCGGCAAAACCGCCGTGCTTGTTGAGCGCGTTTTGCAGCGGCTGATTGACACCCAAACCCCCTGCGCGCCTGAAAACCTGCTGGTGGTCACGTTCACGAACGCCGCCGCGGCCGAAATGAAGCAAAAAATCACCGCGGCCGTCTCCGCCCTTGCAAGAGAGCACCCCGGCAGGCACGACCTCGCGCGGCTGTCGCTGCACATGCAAAACGCCCAAATCTCCACAATGGACACGTTCTGCATTCGCCTCATCCGCGAGAATTTCAGCGCCATCGGCGTCACGCCCGATTTTCGCATCTGCGAGGGCGGCGAGGCAAACCTGATGCGCTCGGCGGCCATGAACAAAACCATACACGCCTTGCACGAGCGTGAGGACGGCGCGCTGCTGCCCCTGCTGGAGCAGTTCTTCAAGGGCAGCGACGACGCGCTGTTGGCCGAATGCATTGAAAAGCTCTATGACAACTCCTGTTCCTACCCTTTTCCCGCTCTTTGGCTTGACGGCGTGGCGGGCATGTATTCCACAGACCTCCCCATTTTCAAAACCTTGTGGGGGCAGGCAATTTTAAAAAACATTAACGGCATGCTGCGTTATTGCGCGGCAATTGCGGATAAAGCGGCGGAAACCCTTGAGGGTGTGCGCGAAACCGAAGCCGCGCTCTATGCCTCCCTGCGCGACCCCATAGACCTGCTGCGGCAAAACATTGCCCGCTGCAAAAATTTGATCGCACAGAGCGACTGGGACGCACTTGCGTCTTTTGCCGCGTCCATGCCTTTCGCAAGGCTGGGCAGCGCAAAAAAAACGCCGCTGAAAGAGGCGCTGTCCGCAAAATATAACACGGTCAAAGCAGAGCTGCAAAAAGAGCTGCCCAGGCTTTTGTGCGCCACCGAGGGCGAGCACGCGGAAGACATGGCCCTTTTGCGCCCCGTGGCGGAGGGGCTTGTTTTCGCGGCAAAGCTGTTTCGTCAATATTTCGAAGAATTGAAGGCCGAGGCGAATGTGCTGGACTTTTCAGACACTCTGCATCACGCGCTGAACCTGCTTTATACCCTCGAAAACGGCGAGCCGCGGCGCACCCCTTTCGCGCTCGAGCTTGCGGAGCAGTTTGAAGAAATTTTGATCGACGAATATCAGGACACCAACGAAGCGCAGGACATGCTTTTTCGCGGCATTTCAAAAAATGAGCGGAACCTGTTTATGGTGGGCGACGTGAAGCAAAGCATCTATGGCTTTCGGCTCGCCAATCCCGGCATTTTTGTCGCCCAAAGCGACCGCCTGCCTTTATATGAAACCGAAAACTACCCGGCAAAGGTCATTTTGGGCAAAAACTTCCGCAGCCGCGCGGGCGTGATCGGCGCGGTGAACTTCTTCTTCACCCAAATCATGAGCCGCCGGGCGGGCGCGGTGCAGTATGACGCTGCCGAAATGCTCTATTGTGGCCGTGAAGACACCATTGAGAATGTGACAGACCCCGATATGGCAGACGCTGAAATTCACTTTTTGGATTATAACGCGCAAGAAAGCGAAGAGAGAGCCTCCACCGCGGAAGCACGGCCTATGGCCGCGCTGATTGGGGGCATGGTGCGAAACAAAATACCTATAGAAGGCAAAGACGGCAACCGCCGCCCGGTGCGCTACGGCGACTTTTGTGTTCTTCTGCGCGCCGCCTCGGGCAAAAGCGCCGTCTACACCTCGGTTTTGCGGCAATACGGTATTCCCGTGCAGGGTGCGAACAGCCGCAGCTTTTTTGAAAGCCGTGAGATCGCAACCTTTTTGTCCTTGCTGAAGGTCATTGACAACCCCCTTTGCGAAGTTGAACTGCTCTCTGCGCTGCTCTCGCCCGTTTATGGCTTCACGCCGGATGAGATCGCCTGCCTGCGCATAGAAAACCGCGCAGCAAACCTCTATGACCTGCTGTCGCTCGCCGCACAAAGCGGCGACGCGAAGACCGCGCGGGTGCTCGCTGACTTGCAAAAATACCGCAGCCTTTGCACGGCAGGCGGGGCGGCCGGCTTCATTCGCGAGCTGCTTGCCGAAACAAAATTCACCGCCATCCTCTCGGCGATGCAGGACAGCGACGAACGCAAGGCAAACATCGCCCTGCTGCTGTCTTATGCCGAGGGCTATGACAGCTGGGGCACACCCGGGCTTTCGGGCTTTTTGCGCTACCTTGAACGCCTGCGCCGCTCAGAAGGCGAACAAAACGGCAAAAAATCGGGCTGCGCACTTCTGCCCGCCGGGGGTGCCGACAATGTCGCGATCATGACAATCCACAACTCGAAAGGCCTTGAATTCCCCATTGTGATTCTTGCCGACACGTTCAAGGGCTTTAACCTGCAAGACACCTCTAAAGAACTGCTGATTCACACGAAGCTCGGCATCGGCATGCAGATCCGCAAGCCCGAGGAGTTTAAAAAATATCCGTCCGTTGCCTATTGCGCCATTAAAAACCAAATCATTGAAGACCTCAAATCTGAAGAGATGCGCGTGCTGTATGTCGCGCTCACCCGCGCGCGTGAAAAACTGATCGTGCTTGCGACGGCGGACAACATGCAAAAGAAAATCAGCGACACCGCAAGCAGACTCACCTTTGAACAGGGCCGCATATCCCCCGACTTGATTCTCAGCCAGAGCAGCTACGCCGCGTGGCTGCTTGCGGCCTGCCTGCGCCACCCGACTGCGGGAGGCGTGCTGCGGGGCGAACTGGAAACGACCTCCGCTCTGCCGCCTGAATTTGTTTTGGAGTCCGCCCCGCCCCTCAAGGTGCTGCTTTCACCGCCCCAAAGCCCCGAAGAAATGCAACCGGGTGAAATGCTTTGCACACAGCCCGCCCCAGAGGAGGACGAAGAACGCGAGGCGCGGGAGCAGGCAATGCTCGCCCTGCTGCACGAGCGCATGGACTATGCTTACCCCTATGCCTCCCTCGGCCGCGTCGCGTCCAAATACGCGGCCTCTGCGCTCTCGCACACAGCGCAGAGCACAGAATTCATCGGCCTGTCAAAGCCCGCATTTTTAAAGGGAGAACCCCTCAGCGGGGCGGACGCGGGCACCGCTGCGCACAAATTTTTGCAGTTTTGCGATTTTTCCCGCGCCAAAACAGATTTTGAAGCCGAAAAAGAACGCCTGCTTTTGCAAAACAGGCTCAGTGCGGAGCAAGCCGCGGCCCTGCGCCCCGAAAAAATCCTTGCGTTTTTAGAAAGTCCCCTCTGCGCGCGTATTTTGAACGCGCAGAGCGTCTATCGCGAAAAGCGTTTTGCCATCACCGTGCGGGCGGGTGAGATCGATCCGACCCTGCCACCCGAAACGGCCGACGAACCAGTGCTGATTCAGGGAGTGACCGACCTTGTGTTTGTTGAAAACGGCAGGTGTGTAATTGTGGACTATAAAACAGACCGCGTGAACGACAAAGAAGACCTGACGGAGCGCTATGCCGCGCAGCTGCGCATTTATAAACAGGCCGTTGAGCGCGTGTTCGGCCTGCCTGTTTGCGAAACGGTGCTTTATTCTTTGCATCTCAACAAAGCTATGCCTTTTTAAAAAATCAATCTTTTAAAGGAACCATCATAAAAGGGAGCGGTGAGCATGAAAAAATCGTTATTCAGCCTCTTCATCATCACTTTTGGGGCGCTGCTGTGTATTTATACCCTGCTGTTGGCTTTCATCACAAATTTTCACGCCGGTCTGCTCGCCCTGGGCGCTGTTTCCGCCGCCGTCACGGCATATGGCGTGCTGTTTGACAAGCTCAAAAAGGCCGCGTGGCTGCACGCCGCCGCCATCACCGGCTGCCTTGCGCTCATTTCTTTTTCTATATTCCTCACGGCATATGGCGGCAACGACACGGTGCAATACAATGAGGACGCCGTGATCATCCTCGGCTCGGGCATCCGCGGCGGGCAGGTGGGGGCGAACCTGGCCAAACGGCTTGACAAGGCCGTGGCATATCACAGCCGCAACCCACAGGCGCTGCTGGTTGTGTCCGGCGGGCAGGGCGCGCAGGAGTCCATCACGGAAGCGCTGGCGATGGAGCGGTATTTGCTGGCAAAGGGCATCCCGGCAGAAAAAATCAGAAAAGAAGAAAAGTCCGCCTCCACCCGTGAAAACTTTTTGTTTTCAGGCGGGTTACTGCTGCAGGAATTCCCGCAGGGGTATTCGGCGGCATTCATCACAAACCGGTTTCATGTTTACCGTGCCGAAAAAACAGCCTTGTCCGCGGGCATCCCGGCCCGTCATTTGGGTGCGCCGGTCGCCCGGTACTCGGCCCCCGCCACCTATATGCGCGAAATACTGGCGGTGATCAAGATTTGGATTTTTTCTTAAATGTATTGTCCACCGATGGCATAAAGGAGATACGCTCATGCTAAGTTTGCGAAAAAAGAGCAAACAACATCAGGCACCTTCAGCAGCGGCTGTTGCATTAAAACCCATAACAATTGAGAATTTTAACGACGCCATGGCTCTTGAGCGAAAAAACACAAGATTTGTCGGCAGTGCGGCGGATGTTCTGGCAGAGGGCTATGTATTTCGTGAAGACAGCGCCGTCTATGGTATATATGCCGCCGAAACCATCGTCGGCCTTGTTCTTTTGCTTGAAGAGCCGCGGCGCGGGTACTATGAATTCACCAATCTCTTTATTGCGGACACAGTTCAGCATCGGGGCTTTGGCACCGCCGCCGTGCGGGCCGTCCTTGAAAAATATAAAAAAGAGCGCAAGGCAGACACAGTGAAACTGCAAGTCCATAAATTAAACAAGTATGCTATTCGCAGCTATGAAGCGTGCGGCTTCACAATCACAGGACAATCAAAATGGGATGAAAACTTTTGGGTGATGATTTGCGCCCTTACCGGTTAATTCGAAGACATATCAAAGATTTTAATAAGCAGGCTGCCGTGCGACGCATATCGCACGGCAGCCTGCTTATTATTCCGCTTAATTATGTAATCGCCAGCACATCATAAAGACTGTCCGCCTTTTTATAAAGAATGCGTTCAATCTCTTCATCCGGCTGCCAGAGGTCCGGCACCATCACCGGCAAACAGCCCGCACGGTGCGCCGACAGAATCCCGTTTCTTGAGTCCTCGAGCGCCATGCAGTTTTGCGGCGGCTCCCCCACCGCCCGGCAGGCGGCAAGATAAATTTCAGGGTCCGGTTTTGAATGCCGCACCATGTCGCCGCCGATGACGGCATGAAAATAAAAATCCACCCCGGCATGCCTGAGCTTGTCCAGCACCTCGTCATGATAGGTGGACGAAGCAACCGCAAGCTTGTAACCGCGGCAGGCCAAATGTTCAAGCAGCGCATAAAGCCCCGGCTTGACGGGCAGCTTGTTTTTGCTGAAATAGTCCTTGAGAAACACCTTTGCATGGTAATTGATGCCCTCTTCGTCATACAGCCCGCCGAATTCCTCCATCCAAACCTGCCGCGCGAGCGTGATGTTCATGCCAAGCGTTTTCAGGTTCATATAGCCCACCTTGCCAAGCCCCAATTGCTCGCCCGCATAGTCCCATGCCTGAACATAAAGACGCTCTGTGTCGAACATCAGCCCGTCCATATCAAAAATAACCGCTTTTATCATGCCGTGAATCCCCCAAAACCAAACAACATCCTCATCGCAATGCCCGCAGCGCCCGTGCCGCGTCCCCGGCCGTGAAGCCGCCCGGACTGCGGTCAAAATTGCCCACGCCCTCGGCCCAGCGCGCGCAATATGCCGCGATTTGCTCCTCGGTCATTGCAATGCGCACATCGGCCAGAGAGGTGATCACCTCAAAAAAATGCCGCTCGCCACAAGCGCACAGTGAAAGGATCTCCGCAAACCGCCCAGGCAGATATTGTTTTGACCTGTTGAACAAAAACGCGTGAAATGCGGCGCAGGCCTTGCCGTGGGGAACATGAAAATCCTCCGAGAGCACATACCCAAGCGTGTGGGGAAAGAGCGTCCCCGTGCTGTTGAGGGCAAAGCCGGCAAAAAGGGAGGCCGCATAAATCGCCGCGCGCCCCGCCGCATCGGGCATCGATTTGTTTTCATAAAATTGCTCAAAGACGGGCCAGAGCATCGTGACCGCCCTTTGGGCATACAGTGCGGACATTTCGTCCCGAGCGCTGGAAAGCAGCGACTCCGCCGCATGGGCAAACGCGTCGAGCGCGGTGGAAACCGTCACATCATAGGGCATACTGGCCGTGTAGCGCGGGTCGCAGAACGAAACGGCGGCATAAAGGTCATCTGAGCTTGTGCTTCTTTTTCGCCCGGTTACGGATTCGGTCAGCACAGAAACACTCGTGACCTCGCTGCCCGTTCCCGCCGTAGTGCCGATGAGCGCCACGGGCAGCCGGGCGGGGTTCTCGCCCCTGGCATAAATGTCAGAGGGTGCAAACTGCTCATTTTTTGCAAACACGCCCACGACCTTTGCCGCGTCCAACGGCGAGCCGCCGCCAATGCCCAAAATGAAGTCCGCCCCAAACTCCCGCGCGGCATTGCCCGCACGGTGGCAGGTGTCTGTTTGCGGGTTTGGCTCGATCTCATCAAAAACCTGATGCGCAATGTCAAGTCCGGCAAAAACCGCGGCCACATCCGCGAGCGCGCCCGAGCGCACCGCCGAAGTGCCGCCCGTCACGATCAAACAGCGCTTTCCGAGCTTTTTGAATTCGTTCCGGTTCTCAAACACCGTGCGCTCACCAAAAAAAAGCCGCACGGGCATATAATGATCCATTGTCAACATATAAAAGAACATCCTTTCTGCGTAAGCCGTAACAGCGACGGTTATGACCCCAGCTGCCGTCTGCGCTGCGCGTCAATCATCGCCTGGCGCACATCCCACAGCTTTTGTGAAAAATCAACGTAATATTCGTGGGGGTATTCAAAGCGCAGCACCTCTTCCCACAGGCTGTCCACCTGCTCCATGCAATACGCGCGCGTATCGGGCAGCGGGGGAAAGGCATACACCCGTTCGCCCTGCCGAAAAACGGGCACCAAAAGCTGCCGCGCCACAAAGTTGCTGATGGTTTTGCGCTTCCAGGTGTAATCCGGGTCAAACAGCTCATAGGGCGCGTCTTCGCTCACAATTTCGTCCTCAAGAGTGAGCAGGTCGGCAATCGCCTTGCCCGTTTCGCGGTCAAACAGCCGCCACAGGAGCTTGGGGCCCGGCGCCGTCATTTTTGAAACATTTTCAGACACG
>JAISXG010000035.1 GCA_031270605.1 Oscillospiraceae bacterium
ACTTTATCAACAACCGCGCTCGCCGCGGCACGGGTCATCTTGTGCTTAACTTCCATATATACCTCCAACGGCAATCAAAACCGTCAAGCCATTCTAACACATCAGGATAAAAATGTAAACAACAAAAAGGTTACAAAGAGTTTGCTCTTGAAAAATTCAAAAAATTAACATATACTATATAAAGTATACATTTCATTCACATATGATATGATTCATAATATTTCCGGCGGCAATGATGTGTTGCTGTTCACAGGAGCAAAACGCCATGCGGCCGGGGATTCACACGGAATGTTTAAAATTTTGGGAATATGAAAAGGATATTATGAACACAAACGCCAAATCAAACACCAAAGAAACTGTTTTTGTCTTTTTAAGAGCCGCGGTGGCCCTGAGCTTATTTGCCGTCGCAATCGTGAACTATGAAAAGCTCAAATCCATCAACATTGATCACCTTGTGGGCTCTATTGACGACCTCTGGCTTGCCGCGGGAATCATTTTGGGGGTTTATCTGTTAAAATCGCTTGTTTTCGTCATACCCGTTTCGGTGATTTATGTGCCGGTGGGCTTAATTTTCGGCGGGCTTGCGGGCAGCGCGGTGAACATGACGGGGGTACTGCTTGAAATAACCCTCACCTTTTTCCTCGGCCGTTTTTTAAGCGGCGAAACCGTGGAGCGCCGCCTTTCCAAAACCCCCAAGGGCAGAAAGCTGCTTGCCATGAACATTCAAGAAAAGGCTTGGCTGTTGTTTTTGATTCGTTTGCTGCCCGCGTTTCCGATTGATTTTGTGAGCCTGTTTTATGGCGCCTCAAAGCGCGGGTATGCAAAATACGCCCTGCTGTCCGTCGTCGGCCTTGCGCCGCGCGTGATCGCCTTCACATTTCTTGGCAGCGAGCTGTTTGACTGGATCCCGCTTGACAAAATTATTTTGATCGTCATCTGCGCCATTCCAGTGGGCGTTGCCATATATCTTGTGAAAAGACTGGTCATAGACCGCAAAAAGGCAAATAGTCCGCCCGGTGATGAAATATGAAAAGAAAGGGTTTTTGCCCATGAAACGCATACTCTCGCTTCTTTTGATTTTTATTTTTATTTTTTTAAGCGCGTGCAAAAAAGACGATGACCCAACCACCGCCGGCGCTTCCGGCGCACAAACGACCGGGGGCACAGGGAGCACACTTGTTGAAACCACCCCCCAGACCACCGAAAAAGGAAAAAACATCATCGGAACATACTCCGTCAAGCGTGCAACAGAGCTTTATATTGAAGCCGCCAATAAAGTGAAGGAAGCGAAAGCGGGCTTTACAAAATCAGAATGGCAGGCAATCAAAGACATAAAAACTCCGGACACAACCGGCCTTGCCGACCGCATTCTGGACATTGTGACGGCAAGCCTCATTACATCTGAAGACAACGCGTTCGGCAAAGACGCAATGATCGTTGAAAAGGGCAGCACCCAAAGAATCAATTTGCTCTTTCCCATTTATAATCAACCTTACGCGGCAAACCTCAACATGAATTATGATTGCATTGAATCTGCCGAATATAAAAAAGAGGATGGCAAATACAAAATTTCGCTTTATTTTAAAGAGGTGCAGAACGCCGAGCGCGAGGAGCCGGGATTTGGCAGCATTATGGTTCCCTTTATTCGGGGCGATGTTCTTGAAAACCTCAGGCGCTATCTTGTGGTTGCCGACCTTGAAAAGCTGGCGCTGGACTTTAATTATAAGAACTGCTATCTGACCTGTGTCATTGACGCCACCACCATGCAAATGGAATCGCTTGACATGCACATCTATGCGGATTTGAACGCCAGCGCGGATATTAACGTTTTGGGCATTGTAAAAACAGACTTTTTAAACGGCACGGCAACCGTTGAGGATCATATGCACTTTTACAACTTCATGTGGTAAATTCTTCTTGAAGATTGCGGTGATTTATGTTACTATAAAGCGGTTCAGGCTCTTGGCCGCACAAAAAACACGCGCGAACCGCTTTTTGAAGCGCTTCCGGAAAGTAAAGGTTATCGATGAAAGCATGTTCCAAATATCTTTTCTTTATTCTGCTGTTGGCTGTTCTTGCATGGTGCTCGGCCGTTTCGGCTTCGGCGGAGGGCACCGCGGCAGAAAAAGCCGCCCTGTTTCAAAACCCCAAGGGCCGGGTGATGAGCGCAGCCAACAAGGGCGACTGGCACGCCTTTCCTGAAAACTCCGTTCCCGCGATTCAATCCGCCGCGCAAAAGGGCGCGGATATTGTTAAGATCGACATCAGGCAAACGAAAGACGGCACACTGGTGCTGTTTGCGGACGAAACCGTCAACAGGATGTGCTACCCCACCCCGCAGGCCACTACATATTTAAAAGACCTGACCTTTGAGCAGCTTTCACAATATACCCTGCGCAGCAAGCAGGGTGATGCCTTGTCGCAAAACACTGAGTACAAAGTGCCGACGCTGGAGCAGGCACTTGCTTCATCAGACACCGTCCTTTTTATGCTCGATTTCGACTGGGGCATCCGAAGCGCCGTATACGAAGCGGTCAAAGAGAGCGGCAAGCTCGGCTCTGTGATTTTTTTGACCCGCACCTCCGCAAAAAATGCGGCTGAATGGCGCGGTTCGATCAGTGAGAATATTATGACAATGGGTTATCACAAAAGCAATGTGGTGTTCCTTGCCACGAGCTACGTGAAAAACTATCTAAACGGCGGCGACGCGGTTTGGCTTGCGACCAAGAACCCCTATGGCATGAACTTTCAAAAGGTGGTGACCGGGCTTTTTGAAGCAAAGGGCCGCGCTGTGGCAAGCCCCGCGATGCCCGAGCTTTGCGGCAGGAAAACAGACTGTGAAACATGGTGGAACGATCTTGTTGCCCGTGGCTTCAGCGTGATTATCACCGATTATCCCGCCGAGCTTTCGGCCTTTATTCAAAAGAGTCTTGCCGCGACCGAAAAGCTTGCCCAGCTCAACGAGCATGTGAACACGGCCTTCCATCTGCCTGAGATCCAAGCCGACATTTTCACACAATACAAGCGCAACTTTAACGCGGCAAAAAGCAAGGCGGACACACTGCTTTCCAGGGGCTTTGCCGGCGAGCAGGAGCTCGATGAAGCTTATTATTCTTTGCAGCGCGCAATGGATGACGTTGAGCGCAATTTTTCAGAGCTGCAAAAGGGCAAAAGCGGTTTGACCCTTTCAACGGGGCGCGTTCTTGTCGCGATACTTGCCGCGGCGGCTGTTGTTTCCGCCCAGGTTTATACCCATAAAAAGATGAAAAAGCCAAAAGCTGCAAACTGAAATACTTGAAAAATAAATATAAAATAGGAAATACCGTGCGGTTTTTCCGCACAGTATTTCTTTGGCCATCAAGTCGGCCAATTGACCGACATGTATTTTTTAATCTGAGGGGGATTTATGATGAAACCTGTTCTTTGGCTTATTTTCGCGTCCGCCGTGGTGGTGACGGCAATCTTCACACCAAAATACCTCATCGCGCAGCGTCCCGGCAAATCAAAAACCTCATTGAAATACAAAATGATTTGCTCTTCCATGTTTGTGATCGCCGGATTTTCGGCCGCCGCAATCGCAGAGAACACCTCCGCCTACGCCGTTTTTATGCTCATTGGGCTGCTGCTTTCGTGGGCGGGTGATTTTCTTCTGCATGTCAAAGACACAAAGCAATTCTTTATGTTCGGCCTTCTTGCCTTTTTGACCGCCCATATTCTTTATCTTTTGGCATATCAAAATGCGGCAAAACATATTTTTGGCGGCAAGTTTTTGGGCCCGGTGCAAATTATTCTTGTGCCGCTGTTGTTTCTTGTTTCTGTCGTATATTGCTATATCAAAAAGATCAATGTCAAGTCTTTAATGCTGCTGCCTGTCGCGATCTATATTTTAGTGCTGTCCACCATGTTTGTGAAGGCCAGCGGGCTTGGCGTGCTTCACATTCGGGCGGGCGGCGCGCTTTGGGAAGGCGCGGTGCTGATTGTCGGCTCGTTCTTCTTTTTCTGCTCCGACGCCACGCTCGGCATTTTGATGATCAACAAAAAAACAAAGAGCTTCCCGATGAAGTGCTTCAATATTATCACCTATTTTTCAGGCCAGCTCATGCTAGCCTCGAGCATACTGTTTTTTCAAACACAAGCGATTACATAATTTTTCTGCATAGTGCTCCGACACGCGTTAATCCAACGTTTCAGGCGTGTCGGAGTACTATGAATATTGGGACTGCCGCAAAAAGAACAGGGAGCGCACTGGCCAAAACCAATGTGCTCCCTGTTTTTTAAAGCTCTGTCATTTCACTTTTGCCCACAAACTGTTATATTTTTGCGCTGCGCTCGCGTCATATAAAAACGCTTCGCAGCGGGCAAGCTCTTCTGCGGTGGGGAACATAACCTGATTATTGCCAAACTCGGCCCACGCGCCTTTAATGGGCGAGGTGTAACCGGTTTGCGTCATATTTCTGACGGCGATATTCGGGCGGCACATGAAATTAATGAATTTTTCCGCCGCGGCTTTGGCCGTTGAGTTCTTCATGACAACAAAGCCGTCCACCCATTTGTTGGAGCCCTCTTTGGGGATGCTGTATGCCAGGTTTGGATTTTGGTCTATCGCCGACTTTGCCTCGCCTGAATACACAAGCGCAACCACACCCTCGCCGGCAATCATTTTATCGCGCATTTCCTCTCCGCCATATTGCACAGAAGCGCGCGCCGCAGACAATTTGGTTTGCGCCGCGGACAGCTCGCTGTCTTTGCTTGAATTCATGCTGTATCCAAGCAGTTTCAGTGTCGCGCCGATGACGTCACGCTGCGAATCCCACAGCAGCACCTTGCCTTTATATTGCGCGTCAAATAAGGCGGACCAACTCTCAATGGGGGCGGACACCTTTTTTTTGTTATAAAGAAGACCGACCGTTCCCACCATATACGGCACGGTGTATTCATTGCCCGCATCATACGCGGGCGCAAGATATTCGGCCGCCACGTTCGCGATGTTCGGAACGTTGGCCCTGTCTATTTTTGCAAGCTTCCCCTCTTTGATCAGGCGGTCGACCATATAATCGGAGGGCACCAAAACGTCATAAGCGCCCAGATTGCCCGAAACGTCATTATATAAAGTTTCGTTGCTTTCAAACTCCGCATATTCCACGCGGATTTTATATTCTTTTTCAAAGTCTACAATAGTGCTTTCGTCGATATATTCGGCCGCATTATAAACCCGCAGCACTTCTTTATAGCTTTTACGGTCTTGTTCGTGCTGCTTGGCCGCGTTTTGAGCGGATGTGTCAGTCGTTTTCGTGCCCGAAATATTGTTTGATAAGCCGCAGCCGGCAATGCCCGCGCATAACACCAAAATCATCATGAATGAAACGATCTTTTTCACGAATGTTCCTCCTTTGATTATTCTTTTGATCTCTCTAATCTCGCAATCTCACGCTCGCCCACTTCAGCCAAATCCCTGAACTGCGCGATAGTTTCCTGCATTCTCGGCAACGCCTGCTGCTTGAAGGCCGTGATATCGTCCAGTGCGGCGATCGCATCCTGGAAGGATTGCTTGAGCACCTCGGGGCTTACCGTGGCCTCTGTGGCCTGCTTTTGGATAGCGGCGCCCTGCTCTTTTAACATTCTGCCGGTTGATGAAATCAGGTTGCTTGTTGTTTCGTTGAGCAGTTCAATTTTACGCAGCACGATTTTTTGGTTATAAAGAGCGGAGGCGACCATCACAGCGGTGCGCAACGCGGTGACGGTGATAGTCTTTGCCCGGTCGACGCCGCGGATAAGCTCCTTGTTGTTGCGTTTGATCACTTCCATTGCGACAATGCCCTGATGGTTCACCACCACCATCTGCTGCATATCCATAATGCGTTGCCGCAGCGGGAACAGGACTTCCTCCGTGACGAACTGGATTTTATATTCATCCTCTCCCCTTGCTTTTGCCTGTTCAATTTGCTTTGAGATTTCTTCGTCCATCGCCATGCCCAGGCTCAGCTCCATGTTGAGCTTTTTCGTGATCTCACGCAGGCTTTCCTCTTCCAGATCAAGCGTGGTATTATCGTTCTTCAATACCTCCTTGCCCTTGTCAAGAGAAACAAGCACATCTTTTATCACGCCGTCCGCACGCTCATATTTTTCAAAATAGCGGCGAATCGGGTTGAATATTTTGCCCAGGAAACCTTCTTTTGTGAAATCCAAATAGGAGGGGTCTAAATCCTTGATCTCCCTGTGCAGGTCAGCTAGAGAATTCGAAACGACGCCGCCGTCTTCGCCGCCTTTTGAAAGGTTGCCTACTGTCGTTTGCAGCAGCGAATTTTTCCGCGCGGAGGTTTGAAGCGTGTCCATTGCAAACGCATCGATCGACTTGAGCATTTTGCGTTTTTCTTCCAGCTTGTCAAGGTCAAGGGTCATAATCTCAAGCGCGTTTTGCTCCGCCTGCTTTTGCAGATTCGCAAGCTCGTCGTTCACCGGCTTGACGGCGACCTCAACCTCTTTTTTCAGGTTTTCCGTATTCACAATCTCCATATTCATATTCGACAACCCCACTCAATTATATTTTTAGAACAATTACATTTGTGTGTTGAACAGGCTTTCCAGGCGATAGATGATATTGTCATTTTCAGCATTCATCGTGGCGGCTTCATTAATGTTGGATAATTGTTGCAGCACATCGATGTTGGCGTTATAACCAATGGTATAAATCGGGATTTTTGTGCCGCGGGTCAGCTTTTCAATGTCGTTGAACTCATAGCCGCGGTTGGTTTCACCGTCCGTCAAAACAAACAGCATGAGCTTTGTGCCGGGATTCTTCTCCTGCTCCTCAATGAGCATCTTTTGCGCGACGATCACGGCGTCAAACATTGCCGTTGCGCCGCCAGCCCTCAAATTTTTGACCGCTTTTGAGAAATATGATTTTTGCGTGTTGTCAAACTTGGCGATCGGCAGCGCAATATCGACATTATCTGAAAACGTGACAAAGCCGACATTTGTGTCAGAACCGATAAAGTTCATAGCCTGGTTCAAGCTTGCCTTCAGCTTTAAAAGCGGTGAGCCCTCCATACTGCCTGAAATGTCGGCGACAAATACGGCTGTCAGCGCGCTTCCGCCTGATTTTTCACTCTTCCAGACGCCTTGCGCCTTCACGATGGTCTCTCCGTCAAGCTTCGAAAGCTCATAGGCATACTCATCATGGCCATTGAAGCCCTTTTCGGTCGCGAGGCTTTGGGATTCAGCCGTTTTGCAATATTTCACAAATTCAGCCGTGATTTGTTTTTTAACCGATGTCAGCTCGCCGATTTCATAAACCGGCTGGTCGTGACGCACGCCAAAAGGAATAAACTCATAAGCGTTTTTCAATTCAGGTGAATTCAAGAAAGTCTGATATTCCAACAAAAACGCGTCAAGCGCTCCGCCCTGGGCGGATTCTTTCATTTGCATGGTGTTATATGCCGTGAAGGCTATGTTTTGCTGAAATTTTTGAAATTGGGCGACCGCGGCCTCGCCGGTCGGGTTTGACGAATCAAAAATAGAAAGCGCCATCAACAAAAAGTTCAAGCCGCTTGAGCTGGCATAAGGGTCGGTATAGGCCAGCTTGATTTCATTGTTGATAACGGCGTCAATGATGGTCTTGCCGTTCACCGCGCCGTATTTTTGATTCAATTCATCATTCTTTTTCTTTGAAATGACAACGCCCGCAACATTCCCCGCAATGCGTTTTTCAACCGTTGTCACTTTTATGCCTTTGGCGCTCAGCAAAATGCCCCAAAGCTCATTCGACGGCGCGAGAACATCCGGGGTGTATTTGCCTGAAGAGATAAAACTGGCCGCCAGCCCGCTTGAAACAGAACGGATGCCGACAGAAACGGGCTTGCCGTTCACCTGAACGCCGCTTTGATTGAACTTGTTCGCGACATCCACAAGCCAGCTTTCATAACCCGACCCTGCTTTTTCAGGCGAGGAATAGATTGTGAGAAAGTCATCGGTTGTGGGGTTGACGACAAAGGGATATTCAGAAATATCCGGCAGCACAGAAGCGGATTGTTCATCAGCTGAATATTCCTCATCCATTTGCGGTGTAAGACTGTTGACATTCAATTTTGAATACAGCTGCTTCAGCTTTTTTACAGACTGCTCCGTGTTCACGGTGTCTTTTGTTTTGCCCCAGTTTTGTGTGAGACTGACAGCGGCAAAAATCAACCCAAAGACAATAACCGCAATTGCCCCCAACTTTACAACATTGTTTTTGAATAGCTTCATAATGTTCCTCCTATTTATATAGATTGGCATTCTTTATCAGTTCGTCCATTTCTAAAATAGCAGGCAGCTTTTTGATGTCACCGCCATCAATGCTATTATAGCGGGAGATCTCTAAAAGCATCTTATCTAATTTCAGCAAAATCTCCTCATTGGTTCTCGTGGCATTGTCAACAAACTCAATATATTCATTAAAAATGCTCTGCTTTTCTTTGGTCAGCTCATTGCTCGCGAACTCGCCCCTCGTCAGGCGCAGATATTCGTCCTCATCAAAAGCGGATATTTTGTTTAGAATGCTGCGCATATTCATATAGATAACATTCTCTACATCATCCAGAACACTGCTGAACTTTTGAAAACTCAGCTCATCTTTTGAGAACTTTTGCAGCAAGATGTCTTTTATTGTGGCATGCTTTCGGGTAAACCGTTTGATTTGTTCAATGTTTCTCAGCATACTTTCATCAAACACATCGCCATTGTTCATCGCCTCTTGAAAAACATGGATGCAGTCATTCAGGGAATGAATGCTCTGCGTGAGCAAATGCGTTTCTTCTCTTTTAAAGAGCAGGGAATTCCCCTTGATAAAGGCAAAAACACTTGCGATGACCACCGTCCATGCGATGCTCAGAGACAAAGGCGTGCCGTTAAATAAAGAAAAACCAAACAGCGCATTGGAAAACAGCGCTATGTTTATCAGAACAATGGCAGAGTTTAACAGGATGAGTAGTTTTTTCTTTTTTGGTGTCATTGCTTGCCCTTCGCCTCACTTTCGGGAACGCTTTCCATAATATCCGTCACATTAACGCCAAGGCTGTTGCTGATTTTCAGCAGGGTGCCGGTATTCATGTTTTCGCCTTTGCCCATTTTTGCAATAGCGGCGGTTGAGACGCCTGCGATTTTGCATAATTCTCTTTTGGTCAAATCTCTGTCTATCAACAATTTCCAAAGCTTCTTATAACTGATTGCCATAACATTCGCCCCTCTTCGCCAAACTTTTCACTTATGATTCTTATTGTAATTGAAATCGGTATATTTGTCAATAATTTCCTAACAGAACTTCTGATTTCTTAAAGATTTTGTTAAATTAAAACAACAAACTCCCCTGTTCACATTCACTATTGCAGCGATTCAATAAAAAACGGTATTCCTTTCAAAGATACTGGGTTCTTCTCAAAAATATTATAGTTGATTGCGGCTATAAAACAAATCCGAACCCTTCGCCAATTGTGACGATATGGTTCGGATTATATTATATGGTAATCCACCGGCAAAAAAGATGATACCGTAAAATATTGACATAAAAATAGGACTGTGCTACACTAAATTTGTTCTTATGTGAAATCAAAAAATGACTGTAGGGGGTTTTCTTTTGAGTGTCGAAAACAAAAGCGTTGAACAGATCATGGAAGAAAGAAGAGATCACAAACTAATAAGTCTGGGCTATTATAAAAAAGACTATATAAAGCCAGACGCTCAGGATTATTTTATTTTTGATGAAGAAACCGGTCAGTATTATAGCGCCCTGCCGGTTACAGACGAGCAATTTAATAAAATTATGGCAATAGGAAACCCTTCGCCCAAGCAATCTCAAAACAATGCCATTTCTTTTTTGATAAAAGTAATCGCGATAATCATATTTGTTATAGGTTTTATTATTGGCATCTTATTCGCTAAAGACCGCTATAGCTATAATTATGTTCTTATGATGAGTATATGGGCAGGATCATTTGTATTAGGCACGCTGATGCTTGGAGTTGCAGAAATTATAAAGCTACTTAGTCTGTTGCTTTCAAAGTAATTTAAACGCTGATTTATTGAACAAGGCCTAAATAACAACTATGCTAAAGGTTCAATTTATTCAGTTAGTTAATAAAGAACCCCTATCCTTTCAAAGATGCTTGGTTCTTTTAAAAAATGTTAAACAAATCCGAACCCTTCGCCAATTGTGACGATGTGGTTTGGATTGCATGTGTGGAATGGTAATAATGTCTTCATTTTGCCCTCCTTATCATACAAATGCGAACTTCTGATATGCTATAAAGACAAACCCACCATCAACCGAATTCTATCGATAGATGGTGGTTTTTTTGTGATTCTCTGACAAAAAAGAAGTATTCTAACTCCTGCGCTTTTCGTGCAAATCAGATATAAAAAATCGCGCGGAACAAATTGGCATTCTCAGACTCCAATCCATTATCATTTTCTATGGGAGTTACTCTCATAAAAGTATCGACTCTGCTCTCTTGTTATTTGAAGCCGGCAAGGAATTGCGAATATGCTTTCACGCTTCACCGTCCGCGCATGTTTCTTCTTCACAATATATTTTATTAAAGATATCAAAAACTAGAATAAAATCAACGCGTTGGGTAATTCCAAGAATATACTGGACGCAGTATTATTGAGTATATTTGAGACGGGATGTTTTATCCAGACTGATATATTATTTTAGGATAATGGACACTTAAAATGGAAATACCGCAAGAACCCGAATAGAATTAAGGGGTTAATTCAAATGCGATATATTATAAAGCTGATCAGACTGTTTCAGGAACAGAACAAAAAAAAGAAAAAGCCGGAAGAAGCCTGCCGGAGCGACGAGGAAAAACCGCATATTCTTTCGCGAAGTCTCGAAAAGAACCTCAATGCTTTCAAAACCACCTTTGAGGACAGCTCCGATCTAATCATCCGCGAATTTTCGCTCGGAAAAGATAAAGACGAAGTGCTCAAGGCCGCGCTGATTTTTCTGGACGGAATGATAAACCTTCCTATGGTAAACGACATCATCATAAAACCGCTCATGCATGACAGCCGATTTTCTCACGGGGAGGAACTGCCTGATATCTCGGGCATGGACGAAATCAGGGATAGGCTGCTGGCTGTCGGGGATGTAAAAACCGTCTACACGCAAAACGAAGTGATAGAGGCCTGCCTGTCAGGAAATGCGGTGCTGGTGGCAGAAGGCTTCTGCAAGGCCCTTGACATAGGGGCGAAGGGCTGGGAAAAAAGAGCTATTGTCGAGCCTGCCAGTGAATCTTCCGTTCGCGGCCCGCGGGAGGGATTTACCGAGAATCTGCGCACCAACACCTCCCTGATTTGCCGGAAGATAAAAGATCCGGCGCTCAAAATCCGCTCCGCAGTGATCGGAAAACGCACGCATACGCAGATAAGCATCCTTTATATAGACGGACTCGCAGATCCGGATTTGGTAAATGAAGTCGAAGGTCGCTTAAAGAAAATTGATACCGACGCAATACTTGCCACGGGTTATGTGGAGCAGTATATTGAAAATTCACCGTTCACTGCTTTTCCAACGATTTGGTGCAGTGAAAAGCCGGACGCAGTCGCGGGGAAGCTGCTGGAGGGCCGGGTTGCCGTTGCCGTGGACGGCACGCCCTTTGTTATGACAGTGCCAATGCTGTTTATCGAAAATTTCCAAAACGCGGAGGATTATTACGCGCAGCCATTACGCCACCATGATGCGCATCCTGCGCCTGATGGCGTTTTTGATCAGCCTGTTTACTCCCGCCTTATATATCGCATTCACTACCTATCATCAGGAGTTGATCCCGACCAGGCTGCTGTTCACAATGGCAGCGTCCAGTGAAGGCACTCCTTTTCCTGCGGTGGTGGAGATGGGGCTCATGATGCTTTTTTTTGAGATTCTGCGGGAATCCGGAATCCGTATGCCCCGACCGGTGGGCCAAACCATCAGTATCGTAGGCGCTCTGGTAATGGGAGAAGCGGCTGTACAGGCCGGAATCGTGGGAGCGCCGGTTATTATTGTTGTTGCAATCACTGCCGTGTCAAGCTTTGCCGTTCCTTTTGTCTCGGACGCGATATCGATTTTAAGATGGTTACTGCTGATACTGGCCTCTACCCTGGGAAGCTTCGGCATCACCATAGGTATGTTTGTGATACTCATCCATCTTGCTTCTCTCAGATCTTTCGGCACGCATTATCTGGCTCCTTTAGCGCCTTTCCGAAAATCCGAGCTGAAGGATACCGCCGTGCGTGTTCCTCTCCAGGTTCTGTATACCCGTCCCCGCACGATCAATCCACAGGATTTGAAACGACGGGGAAGCAAGCCTCCATACGACCCGTCAAACGCCGGCAATGGTGATCGGAGTGGAGAATTATGACAAAAAAAACAGCATGGCCGGAAGAAAGGCTATCCCGCTCATATTCTTTCTTTCAAAATATGGTTGGGCGGCGCGCGGTATTCGTGTTTTTCTGATCTGTGTACTGCTGATCTCATGCATGACCGGCTGATGGAGCCAGCGGGAACTGAGCAAATTGGCCATTGTGGTCGGCACTGCTCTGGATGTGTGCGAGCAGCCGGAATCCCTGAAACTAACGGCACAAATGGTTAAAGCCTCAAAGATGGGGGCCGGCGGCGGTTCCCAGGGCGGGGCCGGTGAGAAAGCCTATGTGAATATCAGTTACGCCGATAAAGGCGTACTTTCCGCAGTGCGTGAAATAACGCATATGCAAAACCGAAGATTATATTTCGCGCACAATAAGGTGCTGATTATCAGCAGTGATCTGGCAAAACAGGACATTGAGGAAGGACTGGACCCATTCACCCGTGATTATGAGGCGCGTATGAATATCCACATCCTGATTTCGAGAGGAAAGGCCTCGGAAATATTGGAAGAGGTCCCCGATCTGGAAAAAGTGCCGGCGCTTCATCTTGTTGGCATGATAAATCACCAGAAATTAAATTCTGAAACAGTGGTTGTAACCTTACGTGATTTCAATATCGCCACGTTGAGCGGGTCCACCGCCCCGGTAGCTCCGATAGTCGAGCTATATACATCCGAAGAGGGGAAGAAGAAGGCGAAGCTTGACGGTACGGCGGTTTTTAAGCAGGGAAAAATGATCGGCGAGCTTGACACTTTACAGACAAGGGGGCTGCTTTGGGTGACAGATAAGGCCCAAAGCGGGGCGTTGACCGTAGATACGCAGTGAGGGCAGGTTGTTCTGGAGTTTCTGCATTCCAGCAGCAGCCTGAAGCCTGTAAAAGACAAAGACGGAACGATCCGAATGGAACTGACGATCAACGAGGATGGCGCGATTCAAAGCAATGAAACCACCCAGGATATATCCCGCTTGGAGAACATTGAAACACTGAAGGAACTTATGAAAGAAGTGATCCGGTCGGATGTTGAAAATGCGCTGAGGCAGGCAAGAACGCTTTCTGCCGATGTGTTCGGATTTGGTGAAACAATCCACCGCGAATATCCCGAAGACTGGAAAACAATGAAGGAAGACTGGGATACGGTATTTCCCCAAATTGAGCTTGGCATCCGGGTGAATGTCGAGCTGCGTTCCACAGGCGGTTTGTCACGCCCGGTGATCCTGGGGGGTGCGCCATGAAACTGAAAAGCGGAAGCATATCTTCAAAGGACCTGATATTTGCAGTATTCTGTTTTATGCAGGCTACCGTGCTGCGTTCAGGCTATATCGTTGCTGTGACCCGGCATGATTCCTGGGCCATGGCCGTCACCGGTTTTTTGTTTGCGGTGCCGATGGTGGCTATCTATGCCGCGCTGTTCAGAAAATTCCCCGGGAAGAACCTGATCGAGATCGACGATGTGGTATTCGGTTCGATTATGGGAAAGATTGTATCCGTATCCTATCTGTTTTTCTTTCTGTCGCTTGCGGCGCTCAATATCGGTGATCTGTAAAACGGGCGGTCCTTTTTCGCCTATAAACCGCAAAGAACCCGCTTGTTAAGCGGTTCTTTCGCGGTCGCCATCTTTTTTGTCAGATAATCATGGTGCGAATATCAGTGCTGAACTTAAACAATGTTTTCATTGCAGTAAATGTCGTTGTGCTATATGCAAAAATGCCGTCACTTATGAAAATTTACTATTCCTATAAATAAAAAAATTCAATTAATAAAGGACCTAAAGTCGTAACCAAACTGACACGCGGCTATAAAATTTTTACTAATGCCGAAAAAGAAGAATTGATAATAAAATACAAAAACGGAACCTCAATAACGGAATCAGCAAAAGTGTACGACTGCCGCCATACTACCGTAGGTAGACTGCTGAGAATGTACAGGGTGGAAATAAAATATTTTCATTTAAAGAAATTATAAAGTACCGATGAGTTCAGCTTTCTCCGAATGAACTGTCTGTAAAACGCTTAATTAATACAATTCAACGAAAAGTTAATTTAAAACCGGGCAGTTACATTTTTCCAAAAGGCAACAGAGGCCTTGTCATATCATATGCCGAGTAACAAGACAAAAAACAGATGGAAAATAAAAACCTTTTATGATATAATAGCGTCAAATGCAGAGCGTTTGACGCATTGAAAGAATATTGCCGGGCTGCCCCCCCCCCACCTGTTGCGGCATCGCCCGCGCCACAGCATTCTTGATTCGGGTTTATTATATAACAAAAAACAAGTCTAAAGAGAACGCTTGCGTTTTCGCATTGTCTGGGTATAAGCGTTATCATCCACAGCAAGCGATGCGGCGATGATACAATATTTATTATAGGATTATAAAAAATAAGCTTTTCACGCGATTTCAGGAGGCTTTTTCATCTGAATTAGATTATCATGAAAACAAAGAAAATTGAAAAGGCAAACGGTATTGTCAGAAAAAACAGGAAGGACGTGTGCATGATAGATAAATCTAAAACAGAGAGTTCTTATAAAAAAATAATATCAAGATTTATAAAAACATTTTTTTCATTCATGGTTGTTTTCTTGCTTTTTTTTGCGTTTGAGTCAAATGCGTATGCGTCGGCCTCAAGCCCGACATTGATATTAATTGTTTCAAACGCCCCAAGCGATATATCGGTTTCATTGTCTGAGGAAGCGGCGGGGCCGTCCATCCGCACTGCGGCGTGGAAAAAATATATTACCGTATACCCGAAAGATTTTGATTGTTATGATGCAGATTTAACACTAAATCTATCCGGTGGATCTCAAAGCCTTGAGGTTGTTATTAAAAAAGGAACCCTATCCGGCCCGGCTGATTTTGTTTCATTGGACTTTAAAAACCAAACAATATTGCCCGGGCGAACACCCGGGCAATACGCGGCTTCGATTATTATTGCCACAAGCCTTACCTTTTTGCTTGAAGGAATCCTGTTTTATCGTTTCGGCTTCCGAAAAAAAAGCAGCTGGGTTATTTTTCTTTTATCCTCAGCATTTTTATACGGTATCGTAAACGCGTGGCTATATTTATGTTTTCCGTTAATTTTCGTAATGATAGGCGCGCGGTTCATCTCTGAGTTTTTTATCATTCCATTTAGGATATGTGTGTTTTATTTTATCTTTCGTAAAGAGCGCAAACATCACTTTTGGGGGTATGTGTTAAAAACAGATGTTTTAAACCTGATACTGGGAATACTTTTAATCATATTTCTACCCATATGATATAATAGCTTCAAAAGCAAGCTTTTGAAGCATTGAAAGAATGCTGACAGGCTGAAAGCCCGCCTGTCGCGGATTTAACCGCGCCACCGCATTCTTAATTCGGGTCTATGATATAATATCCGCAGTACATGCTGCGGGTATCAGCTTTTTTAACCGCCGCAAGGAGTGCGGCCATGATGTCATAACATAAAAATCTATTTCCTCGATACAGGCGAAACACTGTGCCAAAAACACTCGCTTTGGAAATTCTGCCGTTTCCCGGTATAAAAAGCGTTAATGACCATTTCCACATCATTACTTGTTGGCATATGCCCCCTGTCCATAATCGTTCCCGCTGCGTCAGGATAGGTATCGTAGTCTACTCCGTCGCCCCAATAGAGTCCCGGTATGTATTGTGATTTATAGGCGTCTCCTAATCCGAGGATATGCCCGAATTCATGCATACTGGTTCCTTCGGGATTGTTGGCGTCTGAGAGGAAGAGCACTTTTTCCGTATAAGCTTTCGAGTCAATTAAGCCAACTCCGCCCCAGCCCACGGAATAATCACCGGGCATATCAAGGAAAACCTTGACGGCGTCAAAAGCGCTGTTTGTCTCACTTAGGCTGACGACCACTTTTACGCTTTGGCCTCTAAAAATGTTTTTATATTCGTCGCCGCCGTTTTCCCAATGTTGAAACGCCTGCATCGCGTGCTGTTTTCTTGAATCCTCTACATTTCGATTGATAAACTCCTTGAACGCGTCTGTCGGATTAAAATATAGAAAGTTTAGCTTTACCGATATGTAGAGAACATTTTTTCCGCCTTCCCATACTAAAGAAACATCGACAGGATAACGCCAGCCTGTTTTATTAATCTGAATCACCTTGTTGCTAAAATCCTCAAGGCGGCGGAACTTGGGCAGATCAGTATTTTTGACGTCGTTTACAAAAATACCGGATATAGATGATAAATCTGCCAGAATAAATTTTATACGTTCGCGTTCGTTGTATTCCATATATTCGCCGCGGTTGGCGGCGGTTTGGATATCTTTTTTTATTATACTGACAAGCGACTTGGCTTAGTCAAGCATGGCAAGAGCATTTCCACGCATAAAGCTACAGTTAAGACACTTGGATTTAATCAAGTGCCTGCCTGTTTTTTATTTTATCAGTTTTATTTCCTTTGCATTGGCACAAACTTTCAAGTCTTTTTCTGTTTGTTTAAACCAATCGAAGAATCTCGGTTCGCACCTAACCTCTAAAACATCCATTTCCGCTCTCATGGAAAGCTTGTTTTCGGATTTGTATCTGCGCACATCAGATATTGTCTCTTTCAAAATCTCTCCAAATTGAATAAGTTCTTGATCAATATCTTTTGGCTTTTCCCATTGTAGAAGATGAATTGACAAGGTTTTTTCATGATGCTTAAAAAACTCCTGATAAATATATTCGGTAATGTGAGGAACATAAATTGCATACAATTTTAAAATATTGATCAGCGTGTAATACAAAGCATACTGACCGGAACGCCGCTCATCACATCCATGAATCTCAGGCTCATACAGCCGAGCTTTAACGATTTCAATATAATTATCACAAAACTCTTTCCAAAACAATTCGTCAATCTCATGCCTTGCCGAGCCGATCTCATATTCATTCAGAAATGCTGTTGCTTTTTTAATTGCTTGGTTGGTGCATTCAATCATCCAGCGGTCAATCGGCAGGAGCTCCGGGGGTTCAGTTATATCAATATCTTGCAAATGCGATATTGCAAACTTTGATGCATTCCATAGCTTTGTAATAAATCTTTTTGCAATGCCGAGTTCATCAACAGAAAAGAAGGTATCTGTGCCAAGCCGTGCATTAGCCGACCAATAGCGCAGTATATCAGCCGAGTAAGCCTCGATCAGCGCAGTCGGCTCCATTGCAGAATTGCTTTTAGACTTGCTGATCTTTTCGCCTTTCTTGGCGAGAACAAAACCGCTGATCATCAAGTCTTTCCATGGGATATTTCCTGTGTGATACAGACTTCGGACGATGGTATAGAAAGTCCATGTCCGGATAATTTCATGGGCGTGTGTCCGCACACTCATTGGAGTGAGTTTGATGCTCAGCCGCCCGTTAATCTGAGGTGTGATGGACGAGGTGGCCCAAGTATCGAAAACGGCGCGTTCGGGAACGAACTCTTTGCAGCCACAATCACAAACACCTGCGTATTCAGTTTCCAAAGGATTGACCGGAAGCTGTTCGGGCGTTGCATAAACAGCCTTTCCGCAATCTTTGCAATACCAAACAGGAAACGGAACGCCGAAATAACGCTGACGGGAAATACACCAATCCCATTTTAAATTTTCAACCCATGCAATATAACGATTTTTCATATGAGCCGGATACCAGTTAATCTCGTCCGCCGCTTTTAAAAAGCGCTCTTTTTCAGACAGAATATCAATATACCACTGCTGGGATGGAATGATTTCAATTTCTTTACCACAACGTTCATGAACCGGTGCTGCATGGTTTATCTTTTCTGATTTTATAAGCAGTCCGGCTTCATTCAATAAACGAATGATTTCTTTCCTGGCAGCCTTCGTTTTAAGACCAGCGATAAACGGAACCTCATTGTCAATGGTTCCATCCGGCAAAATAACTTTTCGGTAGGGTAAGCTGTAATCGCGAACCCACTCGGTATCTGTGGCGTCACCAAAAGTGGCACACATAACAACACCCGTACCTTTATCAATGCAGGCCTTATCATCAGCTATAATCGGAATTTCATAATTATATAAGGGAACAACAGCAGACTTACCAATAAATTCCTGATACCGTTCATCCTCCGGATTGACAAACAAGCAACCACAACCGCATAAAAGCTCCGGGCGAGTGGTGGCGATCATCAATGGCTTTCCGTCAACTATAAAAGGAATATAATTAAGGGTGGAATCCATATCGGCAGAGTCCAGTTCAGCCTGTGCAATGGAAGTCTGGCACTCGGTACACCAAAGAACCGGCGATTCTTTAACATACGCTTTGCCTTTGTGAACAAGATCCAAAAACAGTTCTTGTGAAATTATGCGGACATCATCACTGATGGTTTCATATTGCATAGACCAATCAACTGAAAAGCCCAGTGATTTCCAAAAGTCTTTAAAATCTTTTTCATATTTTTTCGTGGCGACTTTGCATTTTTCAATAAATTCACTGCGTGTAAAATCCTTGGCTCTGATTTTTTCGTCACGTTCAACCAAACGCTCGGTGGGTAGACCATTATCGTCAAACCCAAAGGGATAAAACACATTATATCCCTGCATCCTGTGAAAGCGTGCGATCATTTCCGCTTGGGTGTAAGAAAATAAATGCCCAATATGAGGGCTTCCGCTGACGGTAGGCGGCGGTGTGTCGATAGAATAAATTTTGCTTTCGGCATCAGGATTGAATTTATAGATTTGGTTTTCTTCCCAAAATTCTTGCATCTGTTTTTCGATTTGACTGAAATCATAGCGCTTTTCCATTATTAAGACCTCCTGAATTTGTTTAATTTCAAGTATACATTTGAAATTTTTGAATACAACAAAACACCCCAAAGCAACCTGAAAAGATTACTTTGGGGCGAACATTGAGTCCGTGGTACCACCCAAATTCAGGGATCAAACCCTGCACTTTGCCGATGCGGGATACAAGCGTCTTATATAAAGCCGCAACGATATCCGATATCGTTTTCCAATGACGGCGGAAATCCCGTTGAAGTCTACTAAGAAATCACTTTCTTTTCGGTTCACAGCTCAGAGGCTACTTCCAGAGGCTTTTACACCCCGAGTTAAAAGGCTCTACTTTCCTCACGAAGGCTTACACCAGCCGCCTTCTCTCTTTGCATCGGATAAAGTATGTACTCCTCCTCGTCAATGCCTTTATTGTATTCAATTTATTATAGTATATGCCATTCTTAAAAAATAATCAAGTGCTAAACAAGTGTTATTTTGCCTTTATGATTTCCATTCCGCCCATATAAGGCTGTAAAATCTTTGGAGGTTTCACGATTCCGTCTATTTGTTGATTCAACTCAAGCAACGGAATCAATATGCGCGGAGAAGCAATTCCAGTGTTATTAAGCGTATAACAATTTTTGTTCCGCTGCCATCTTCACCTTTTCGGGATTTTCTCTGATTATTTTAATGTCAATTTTATTCTTGCCAAATTGTAAGATGAAAGATTCATCAACTATAATTTTAAGCATAACATCAGTGACCGTTTCACCGTTTATTTTTATGCCTTTGCCGCTGATTTGCCGTCTTGCCTCACCGTTAGAGCTTGCAAATCCCACTTGTCTGAGCAAATCAAACAGCATAATTTCAGCTTCATTTACAATAAACTCTGCTATTTCAGCCGGCGTGCCTCCTCCGGCAACCTTTATATATCTTTCTTTGGCTGCCTTGGCCGACGATTTATCGTGATACATTTCGGTAATCAATTCAGCATATAGGAAATGTGCTTTGCGGATATTACTATAAATCAAATTTTCTGCATCGGCTTTCACTATGTCGGTGGTCAACACAAAATAATCAAGCAGTAAATCATCCGGAACTTTCATCGCTTTTTCAAACATGAGGTCGGCTGGCTCGTCAATGCCGATGTAGTTGTCTAATGACTTGCTCATTTTTTCTTTGCCGTCCAGCCCTATCAAGAGCGGATAAGTGATGATTTCCTGTGGCGTTTGATCATAATCAGACTGTAATGCCCGACCGACAAACAGATTGAAAGTCTGATCTGTGCCGCCCACCTCAACATCAGCTTTAAGAGCAACCGAATCATATCCTTGAACCAGTGGATATAAAAGCTCATGCATGGATATGGGTTGGTTTTGGGATAATCTGTTTTTGAAGTCGTCGCGCTCTAAAATTCTTGCTACTGTATATTTTGAGCAAAGACTAATAACATCGGCGAAATTTAGCTTCGACAGCCACTTGGAATTATAAGCAATTTCAATTTTTTCAGGATCAAGAATTTTTGCCACCTGACGAAAATACGTTTCGCCGCTCGCTCGTGTTTTCTCAAGTGTCAGCGCAGGACGGGTTTTACTTTTGCCCGTGGGATCGCCGATCATACCAGTAAAATCACCAATGACAAAAACGATTTTGTGACCAAGCTCTTGGAAAAGCCGCAATTTGCGAAGCGGCACTGAATGCCCTAAATGTAAATCTGGCCGGCTGGGATCAGCGCCGAATTTTATAATCAGAGGTCTACCGTTTTCAAGTCTTTTTGTAAGGCTATCCTCAGAATATATCTGCACAGCCCCGCTTTTGATTAATTCTATTTTTTCTGTTCTATTCACATGGACCACTCCTTTTAATGTATATAAAAAGCGACCTGAAAGCTTCTGTCGGCTTTCAGGTCGCTAAATATCAAGTCGGATAATCCTAACTCATCCCACGAATGCATGCATTCGTTCTTGACACATAGGCAGAAAGCCCGTTTCGATATGACGACACGGACGAGTAGGATGAATATGAATTTGTCATATTGAAGTTTCGCACGAACTTTCCTCCTGTTAGAATTTTTATCAGTATAGCATGTGAAAATAGTTTTTGTCAAATCAATTTATTTATGCGACGATTATATTTTGGGTTCGGTTAATTTATTATATTCCTCATCAATGATTTTCTTGCCGAGCCGTTTAAATAAAATTGATATTTCAGGTAAGACATATCCTTCTTGTATCCATTGCGCTTTCCATTCATTGTTTAGGTTTAACCATTCAAATACTTTTGCAGATGAAAACGGCAGAAAAGGTTGAAGCAATACCGAAAGATTAGCAATAATTTGCACGCAGTTAAAAAGTGTTTGACAACATTGATTGGGATTATTTTCTCGAGTTTTCCACGGCTCGTTTGCATCAAAATACTTATTTCCAAACCTTACAAATTCAAATATGGATTCCAGTGCATCTTTGAATTGTCCATCTTCGATTTTTTGACCAACAGTAAGAAGTAGCACTTCAATTTGCTCTGCTATTTCATTCTCAGAAACACCATTCGGCACAATGCCATCCAAATATTTGGAAATAAAAGCAAGCGTTCGATTAACAAAATTTCCGTATGCGCCGAGCAACTCGCTGTTGTTCCGTTCGACAAATTCATGCAACGAAAAATCGGTGTCCCGTTTTTCCGGTCCGTTTGCAATGAAGAAATAACGTAAGGCATCCGGATTATAGCGGTTTACAATATCTTTCGCCCATATTGCCCTGTTCTGGCTGGTAGATATCTTTTTGCCTTCCAAAGTGATATATTCACTCGAAATGATGTCATCCGGCAGTCTGAGCTCTCCGCCATGCCCAAGCAGCAGCGATGGCAATATGATAGTGTGAAAAGGAATGTTATCTTTTCCGTGGACATAGTAATGGCGCGTGTTTTTGCCCCAGACTTCATCAAATGAAATGCCTCGCTCATCACAAACCGCTTTACTTGCAGACAGATATCCAAGCACATTTTCCGCCCAGATATAAATCTTTTTATCTTCATAACCGGATTTAGGAACATCAATGCCCCAATCAAGGTCGCGTGTGATGGCACGGTCACGCAACCCCTCGTCAATATATCGCTTTGTAAAAGCGATGGCGTTTTTGCGCCAATAGGGATGAGCATTCAAAAAATCCGTTAATTCTTTTTCAAGCTTGGATATAGCAATGAATAGTTGTGTTGTGTCTGTAAGTGTAAGTTGGCTGCCACAATCGGCGCAAACAGGCGAAAGGATTGTGTCAATTTCAATTATTTCCCCGCAATCATCGCATTGATCGCCTCTTGTTTTTTCGCCGCAAATAGGGCATTTTCCTATAATTAAGCGATCAGTTAAGGTTTTATCGCAAGTAGGACAAAATGCTTGTTTGACTGTTTTTTCATAGACATAATCACCCGCATACAGCTTTTTATGAAACTCCTTGACAAAGGTTTTATGCTGTTCATCAGATGTTTTGGTGTACAAATCATAACTGAATCCAAGCGCGTTAAAAACGGATACAAATTCATCGTGATAAAAATCACTAATTTCCTGCGGCGTTTTCTCTTCCTGTTTTGCACGAATGGTCACAGGTGTACCGTGGCAATCGCTGCCTGATACATAAAACACGCGGTTTCCTTTTGACCGATAATATCTGGCCAAAATATCGCCGGGTAACAATCCTGCAATGTGTCCGATATGGAGAGAACCGTTTGCGTACGGCCACGCTCCGCCAATTAAAATGTTTTTCATTTTGATTCCTCATTTCTATAAATTAAAGTAGTTTACGGATTTTGCTGCAACAAAAAAACTTTCACCCCCGAAATTAAATTCAGGGACGAAAGTATTGCTTCCGTGTTACCACCCTAATTCACTTATCCCTCACGAAATAAGCCTTTTCAAGTGCAGGCAGGAAATGATCTGCCGATACTCTATCGCTGTTACGGGCGATCCCGTCGTAGCCTAAAGGATGAAATCCATTCGGTACGCTGCTCCAAGACCATGTTCAGTAACCTGATTACTTTATCTGCTCTCAGCGTATTCATTGATAATTATCAATGAATTGCAGACCTCTCTGGAAAAGTTCAAATTACGTACTCTTTCTCTTCAACGCATTTAAGTGTTTTATTCAGTTTAATATTATTATACTCAATATTTATTAAAAAGGCAACTGTCTCTAAAATATTGGCAGACGTACAATCTTACAAATGGCAAGTTGAACAACTAAATGTATTCATATATGTGCAAAATGACATCGTTTTCGTAATCTTATGTAGTGCATCTGCCAGTGATTTACCCTTATAAAATGACGAAAAACCTTGATATATCAAGGTTTTTCGATGGTGCGATTATCAGCCCCGTATTGGAACAATTCAATCAAAACCGCACTGGCGTGTCGTGCCAAAATACTTAAGAGTAATTCAAGCTATGAAGTTAATATTGATAAAGTCAGGAAAGATGAGCATCCACTTGGCGAGGATTGTTGTGGATAAGCCAGCTGTGTTTATACGGTTCTGGTTGCTGTCATTCGGCATAACTGCTGTCAAAATTGCTGTCTTTATATACTATGAAATTTATTCTAAAAAAGCAATCATCTCGGATTGCTTTTTTTATAGGGGTAAATGACGAAATTTTTTGGAGGGCCCAGTGAGACTTGAACTCACGACACCCTGCTTAAAAGTTTAAATTTCTACGCGCATAAAATATATTCGACCTCTGTTATGCGTTTGTTGTCAGACGGCATTGGACGATATTTTTTGCTACTATTGCTGTCAAAACTGCTGTCACTTTTTAACTGCTCATGCTCCAATAACCTACTCTCAACAGCGGATATGGCGGTGCGGTGGGTTTCAGGTGTTCCATGCTGATAGATATTTAATGTCGTAGAAATACTGGAATGCCCAAGGATTAACTGAGCGTCTTTCACAGGTACATTAAGGTCTTTTAGTAAAGTAGCCGCCGTATGGCGCATGGCGTGAATTTTTATGCGCGGCAGATTAGCTTTTTCCACCAAGTCATTATAATACCTGGTGAGGTTTCGCGGCTCAAGCGGGGTCCCGGCTTTGCTGGCGACAACTGTACCGCTTATTGACAACTTAAAGTACGGGTTGAATGGCGATAGTACAACACCGTTCTTTTCTGCGTGCTCCAGCAGCGCGGCACGAACATTAGACATGAGCGGTAAAACACGGCGGCTATTTCCCGTTTTCAGTTCGCGTGCCTTTATTACGCCATTAACCCTGCCAATTTGTTGACGCACATGAATCCACCCACTATCAAAATCAATATCGCTCCAACGCAGGCCCAAGACCTCACCGCGGCGCATGCCGTAGGTTAACAGCAGTAAAAATGCAATGTACTGCGGATGTTCTTTAATTGTCCGTAAAAATAGCGCTGCCTGTTCCGCCGTCCAAATTGTAGTCTCTTTCGGAATGTATTTAGGTTTTTCTACCAGTTGTGCTGCGTTGCGGAAAATCAATTCTTCACGCACTGCACAGTTCAAACATGCGGATAGAATTCGTAAACATGCCAGCCTTGTGCGTTCTGAACAACCATTTTCTTTCAATACCTCCAGCATGTGCCTGACATTGTAAGTACTCAAGCTCCGCAGTTTGCAGTTGCCACAGGCGGGTTTAATGTGATTCTTAATCATCACGTCGTATATTGCCATAGTCGTTTCACGGACACGGTGTGGCTGAATATCGCGCATCCAATAATCCAGATATTCAGCTATCGTCCAGTCTTTTTCAGAATAGGGAACCCGGTTGTTTTCTTGTTTTAATACTTCACGCAGCTTTATTCTAACGGCTTCGCGATCTTTCTTTGTGATGCATATCCTTTTACGTTCGCCATTCGCAAGCGTCACATATACCTGTGCTGACCAGCGCCCATCCTTGCGCTTAAACAGTGTGCCGTCGCCGTTATCCCTACGTTTCATACTTGTTTATTGCTCCAGCGATTCTATAAACTCGTTTAGAGTCTTAACACGAATAAGCCGCCGCTTGCCGATTTTTACAGTTTTTAAGGCCTTCTTGTTAATTTGCTGATACACAGCCCAATGCCCGATGCCAAGCCGTTTACAGGCTTCCGGTATGCTGATTAGGCGCATGTCACTATCTTCTCCAATATTCTGCTCCATATTTTCCTTTCAAAAAGGGCGGTTTGGTTGTTCACACATCGGTGCCGTAACACTTCTGTAACCAAACCGCCCCTTAAGGACAGAATTTTTTGGCACGGCGCTAACCCGATATGTGAACATGTCCATTTTACCAGTTGATTTTGTTATTTTCAAGACGATAGTTATCCTCTTACATATATATTCCTCTCTCTTACGTTGCCCATCTTTAGGTATGAAGGGAAGAAAGTAAATAGATTAACCCGTCAACATTTTGTGCGGCTGGACAAGGTAAAGTTAAACGCAAAAAGGGGTATAAAAACATAATACCGCGCCATTTATGTAAAATGACGCGGCGTTGTAATTTTTACTGCTATGCTGAAAGCTCTAAATTGGTGAGAACCTTGGCGGCGGAAGACTCGCCAATCGTATAGTCCATCTGGTCATGCCGATCAATACGGTTGCAGTTACATACACCACGGTCAGCAGACTTTTAAGGAGAAGATGAGCTGCTATCCGAGAATAGATTCTATCATGCGTGGTAAACAAAGGATGCTTTGAAACGCACGCACGATAAGCCAGCTGAAAAACCTCATGCTAAAGCTCTGGTTAAACGAATTTAACAATAAACTCGGTATTGATTTTTTTTGTGTAGAAATGCTATTACGCTTATATAACTAAACAGGAAAAATACAATGAAACGATCAAAAAAATAACGATGGCCGTGGGGTCGCTATTTGCAGCGGCAGCAATCATCACTGTGGGGGTGTTATCCATACTCAGTGATATCGTGTTAAATACCGGATACTTCAAGCCGGAACAAAACACACTTGGCGCGGCGCTTGATATCGGCGGCAGGTATCAAGTTTATCGAAACGGGTATCTGACAGACAATATTACTTCACTCGACGGACCCGAAGGCAGCGCTATTTCAATAGCGCCCGGAGAAGTAGTAGTCATCAAGGCTACTATCCAAAACCACGGTACCGACAGCGCCTGGGTACAGGACACGCTCGGAATCGACGGAACGAATGTTCCGCCTTTTCTGCGCGTAGGCTGTGGTGAATTGACCGCGGATGATTTTTTGGATGCTGAAGGCTTCGTCCTTAATCAACTCGAACAGGGGTGTCATGGCGGCGTAGGTGGCGGTGAGGGTAGTTGGTCTCAAATGGCGTCGTCAGGAAAACCAAGGGTGCTGAATGGCAGCTCCCAAGAAGAGGATGATGGCAATGCCCCTGACGCGCTGAAGATGGATGTGGATTATTCCAGCGACATATTTATAGGCGCTACAAGTTACGAAGTGGCTTTTTCGGTGTGGTTTGACCCAACTGTAGCAACTTCCGGAAATGAGATCGTTAATATTTCCGCCAGAACAGAAGCCCTGCAATACCGCGGTAACAATGACCGTATGCCGATTGTAAGATCAGGGGATTACGAATGTACCGAGACCGTCCCTGGATCATATACATGTACCACCACATACGATCCTTGGGCAGAAGTCGTAAATTGGCCGATAGGCATCATCTACTAAATGCGCAAAGGCTGGTTATTAAATATAATCGTCATATTGGCGGTGCTGACCTTGGTCGGCGCCGTCATTTTCATCTGTTCAGGGAATGCCCGGGAATCGTTTGTATTTGGTTACAAACCAGTGTTAATAACGAGCTCGTCGATGGAGCCGGAATATAGGATAGGCGGATTTGCGATAGTACGGCAGCGCGAGATAACGGATGTTGAGCGAAAAGACGTGATTTTGTTCAGGAACAGTAATGGCCTGATACTGCATAGGGTGGTGGATGCAGATGAAGGAGAATTAACAACACAGGGTGATACGCTCGGAATCCCCGATGGTGAACCTGTAGTGGCAGAAAACTTGCTTGGTAAAGTCGTATGGCACACGAACTTAACAGCTGGTTGGACTTGGCAGCGAGCGGCAATATGGGTTGGGGCAATTATGCTTCTGGCAATTGCGATAAGAAATATGAAATACCTGAAAGAATTGGTTGCGGGAAAGGCAAATAAAAAAGCCCAGTAAAACCCGCCATAGTAGTTGGTTGAGCCGTGATGGTTTATGAGAATGCTTGCTTTTTGTAACTGTTAGGGTGGATAGTTGCACCGGAGCAGGGGCATTACTCCCCAATCGGCGACAATAGGTAAATCCAATGTCAGGCTCATCCCAGGCCTTAATCGGCAGACAGCACGAGTTCGCGTATATCATCGTGGGCGACCCATCCGTTTAGACCGGGTGACAACACTTTCAGTTTGTTGTCCCAAGCTTTGTGGTTGCTGTCTTTATAAAGGGTCGAACAGCGCGATGCAGCGGTCGAGGGCTTTGTGTGTGCAAACGGAGAACGCCGATAATTTGATAAGCATCGAGTGTAGGTGGGCAAACGAATCCGGAAGCGCCGAAAAAAAACGCCCGCTGATTGGCGGGCGTTCAGGAGGAGCTTGAAGCGTGGGACAAAATGCTGTTAGAGGGGCGCGACCCAAAGAAATCCCGTAGCGGCGGGCTTCGTAAAACAGCCATAAAAACCATGCTCGGTGAAGTATCATACAGACGTAGAGTGTACGAGCGGAAGAACCCTGACGGGACCAAAAGCACCGTATATTTGCTTGACGAGGCGATGGAATTGAACGGCTGCGGCCTGATGAGCGGCAATCTGGCGAACGAAATCGG
>JAISXG010000040.1 GCA_031270605.1 Oscillospiraceae bacterium
CTGGTAGCGTCCGTCCCGACTGAAATAGACACCGGAGTTGTGCTGATTAATGAGGTTGACGTTAAGATCAATAAATAGGTTTATCAGATAACAAGCGAGTTAGGCTTGTCTGTATACCCGAACCAGGTTGCCGCATTGATTGACGGAAACGCATATCCATCCGTAAAATCAATTCTGTCAAGTGCTCCTTCATGGGAAGCCCTGATGAACGAGGATGAAGACATAGAACTCGATTGGGGCATAAGTGAAGCGACGGATTACAGCACAAAAAAGACGCTCTTTATAAACGCCCTTTCCCAGGCCCTGAACGGCGTGCTTCCGCTTCTTCGCGTGCTTTTGTGCGACTTCGATTTCTCTGGCGAGGTCAAGAAGATTGCTACCGCCAAGGAATCTTTCATTGAAATTGACGTTGACGCCAAAATGAACGCTGAGGGAGGAAACCATGGCTATGTCAACGCTCTGGCGCCGATTTTTGAAGCTCTCGGCGTGAACGCCGCGAAAATCAGAACGGCTGCCCAAATGCAGGCTTTAACTACCTCTAATGGAATTGTAAACGCTATTCTGGAGCCGCTTCTCGACTGGATCGAAAACAAGCTTACTCAGGCTCCTCTCGAAACCCTTGTTTCAATCCTTCCGAATCTCTCGTTTGCCGTTTCTTTCGGGCTGATTGAGCCTTTGCTGAATCACCTTAAGACAACGATTAAATACGAGGTCAAGACCAGCGGATGGTTGAGCATTAAGGTTACCGACGGCGAAGAGCCGCTGAATCTTGCCGAAAACCTTGAGCTTGACGAGGAGACACTCGGCTTTGACATCAAGAGTCTGAACGGCCTGATTGCCGGCCTTCTCGCCCCTGATGACGACGAAGAGGACGAAGGAAGTGAAGGGACCGTTCCCTTCCAGCTTCCGCTCATCAATGCGGGCTTGCTGTCTTTCCTTGGTCAGTTACAGGTTGTGAACAGTGTAAGAATAGCCTCAAATACGGGGCTTCCTGCAGGCAAGCGGTATGATATCGTTGCAGATAAGGCGGACGTCTTCTATTATCTGCTCAACTATATTCTGGG
This sequence comes from Oscillospiraceae bacterium, assembly GCA_031270605.1. Classification (GTDB taxonomy): domain Bacteria; phylum Bacillota; class Clostridia; order Oscillospirales; family Acutalibacteraceae; genus JAISXG01. The sequence goes on from JAISXG010000040.1 coordinate 1,065, forward strand.
TTTTGTTTCTGACCCTGCCGCGCTTGAAATGATTTCTTCTTTGTTTGGGGGCGAAGATGAGGAGGAGCCCACAGATCCCGGTGATCCCGGCAACCCTGGTGACCCCGGCAACCCCGGTGATCCCGGAAATCCCGGTGACCCCGGCAACCCCGGTGACCCCGGCAATCCCGGTGACCCTGTTGAGCCTGAAGAGGACGATATCCTTACAACTCTTCTCACAGAGTTAGGCATTAATCTTAAGGCTTGGGATGCTTATGACGAGAATTATGACTGGGGCTTTGAGGATGGCGACAGAGAGGGCTTTGTAAATGCTCTTTATACGTTGCTTGATCCCCTGTCTTCGATTCTTGAGTTCTTGCTTGCCAGCGAGGATATTACCCTCTTCAATGGCAAGAGCGGCAACCCCTTTATCGAGTTCAAGGGTTACGCCGGCTATGCGTATGGGCTTGTGCCCCTTTTAGAGGCGCTGGGCGTTAAGAACCTGAAAACACAATCTGAATATGAGGCGGCGATCGCGGCCGACCCGAAAGCGGTTCTTTCGCTTATCTTTGAGCCCCTGTTAAACAGAATTGATGAGATTGCGGCGCTTCCTGTTCATGAGGTCGTCAACCTTCTGCCCTCATTGCTGCACTTCATTGACAACGGCGGCATTGCGGTTGTTGTGAACAATCTGCTGCATCCTCTGTTTGTGCTGCTTGATACAGTGCGTCCGCTTGTCAACATCGACCTTGATGCGCTGATCGCCGGCGAAAGCCTCGACATAGACACCGATGCGCTGATTCAAGGGCTTGCTGAAGATCCCGAGGTTGGAATTGCCGTGCTGGTTGAATTGTTCAATCCCAAAGAATACGGCATGGATCAGATTAACTGGCAATACACCAACAACGGCCCCAGCGGAGACCTTGCGTCTCTTGTGTATCTGACTTATGGAAACAGCTGGACAAAAGTCAAGGCTCAGGAACTCACAAATGACCTTGATGCGAAAATAGATGCCATTCTTGCAAGCATGGACGGCGAGATTACATCCCTTTCGTCTTTCCTTGTTGAAACAATTAACGGATTGTTTAAGGTCGACACCATTAAGAGCCTTGCCGAAACGCTTCGCGGGCTTGGCGGCCTCTTTGACGAAGAGGAGGATCCCGCTCCCGACACGGCTTCCCGTTTTGAAGTGGCTTCTACTTCTGACCCGGCCGGCGAACCCGACCCGACTCCCGAAGATGAAACCGAAATTGAATTCTCTTTTGCCCTGCTGAATGAAATATCCCTTGATTGGATCGGGGAACTGATAGATAAAGAAACAGGCCTTGACGCGGCGGCCGTTCTTGTTCCCGGTTTCAGAGATTTGTTTGCCGCCGCTGCTGCTCCTTACACCTCTGTCAACGGTCAAACGGCTTATACTACATTAGGAGTGATTGACGACGCCGATTTAGTCACCGTCATACTCTCCATTGTGATTGAGCTGATAACCTATAATGATAATGCCCAGGTGCTTGACGAAATGCTTGGCACCGACGGCATCCTGCCGACGGTTACCGCGCTGTTCTCCGGCATTACTACCGATATGGAACAGATAAAATGGTTCTGGTTCTATGGTGATGATTTTGATCCGGGCACGATTGATGAGAATACCGACCTCACCCTGCCCGAGCGTTCTATTCAATATCTCACATATCCCAACAACTGGAATGCCGGTACGGCAGATTATCTTGACGCAAACCTCTCAGACATTGTGAATACAGTTGTGAAACTGGTCAGCGACAGCGAATATTCAACGGTTTCCGCCATGGTTTCGGATTCTCTTGATATTTATAATGACGACACCGTGAATTCTTTGCTTAAGGTGTTCAAGGATCTCGTTGCTGATGTTGATGATTTCTATCTTGAAACACTCGGTATCGTTCTTGATCTTGACCTCACTGCATGGAACAATTATGAAGAGGATCATGTTTGGGGCGTGACCGATAAGGAATCTTTCATTGTCGCGATCAGTGAAATCCTCGCTCCAATCGGCGAACTCTTTGACTGGTTGCTCTATGGTGATAACTACACGTTCTTCACCGGTTCTGAGGCGACCGGCGAAGAAGGCAGGGATCTCATCAACATAAACGGCGCGGACGCATATGCATACGGTCTTATCCCGCTGTTTGAGGCTCTGGGCTGCAACGATCTGAGAAGCCCGGCGGATATAAAGACGGAGCTTGCCAACAATCCCGATTCTGACGTAAGATTCAGAGCGATACTGGAACCCCTGCTGAATCTTTTGGAAGAGATCGAGGCAGACCCGATTGAAGAAATTCTTGGGCTTCTTCCCAATCTGATTTACTTCATCAATGCCGATGGTCTGACGGCCACCGTAAACAACACGATTCACGCGGTCAAAAATATTTTTGACGCGCTTGCTCCCACACTCGGCACTACGCTTGATGAGGTTTTGGGCTTCTCGCTTGACGACCTCTCATTTGAAGGAATCCTCTCGATCCTGAAAGATCAAACAGGAATAGACATCTATTCACCCATCGGTGAGTTCTTGGAAACATTCTGGTTAGGTGATTTGGGTCTCTTCACAAGTGCTAACGGTTTTGGCGCGCTGCGCATGGATTATTCCACTGCTGAAAGCAGAAAAGACATGATCACGATCATGTTCAGCCTGTTGCTTCAGGTGCTTGATTATTCGGGGAACACCGAAATGTTCAAAGAACTGCTTGGCGAAGATGTATATGCGGTTTTGAAGAATGTTCTGCACCTTGGCGAATTCAGCCTTGATATGATTCCCATTGACTGGATCCACAAGGATAAGGCCGGCACCGGCGAAGTTCTGAACGCATTTGCAACATCCGAGCTCTATGAGGGTGGCGGCTATGGCACCCTGTGGACGCAGGACAGAGCAAAGTTTGTTGATGAAAACATTAATGAGCTTGTTGACAATGTCATCTATCTGTTGGGTGTGAAAGTCAATAATGTAAGAGTTCAGGATCTGGATGACCTGCTTGCCTCTTATTTGGGCACATCGCTTTACACGAAAGACAATGCGGTCAAACTGCTTGACGCCGTGAAGGGCATTGTGTCACAGATCGATGAAATTGACGGCGGCCAACACATCAAGGCGCTCATCGAAGAATCACTCGGCATTCAGTTCTCGGCATGGGATGCGATGGATGAAAACTCCTTCTCATTTGCTGATAATGACAAGGCTGCGTTTATCAACGCGGTGACGGAGATTTTGGCTCCCTTGACTCCGATCCTCGGCTGGTTGCTCTGCGACGACGACTTTGCGTTCTTCATTGATGAAAACGCGCAGGATTATCTGTATCTTGGCGGCGCAGAGGGCTATGAATATGGTATTCTTCCCATTCTTGAGGCGCTTGAGTGTGAAGGCATTGTTTCTCCCGAGGCGTTTGACGCTGACAGAGATAACATGCTGCGCAATATCATCACTCCGATCCTCTCAAAGCTTGACGTGATTCTTGCCGACCCGGTGAACGAGATTTTGGACATTCTTCCCGCCATCACTTACTTCGTCAACTCCAATGGCCTGGATGTTTCGTTCAAGAACCTCATCAACCCCATCCGTGTTATCCTGACGGCGATTGAACCCGTTGCTCAGGTTGATCTGTATGAGGTCATCGGTTTCAGGCTTGACGACTTCAACTTTGAAACGATCTTCAACCAGGTCATTGCAGACCTCAATGAGTCGACCGGTTATAACCTGACGCCTCTTGCAATGAACGCTGCCGCTGAAATGACGCAGGGTGTTGTCGTTCAGAAACCTTCTCTCTCCGCAATGAACGATTACACAAGATATACCATGGAGTATGCAGGCCCCAACCGTGAAGAAATGATTACAATTGTCATGCGTCTTCTGATCAGCTTCCTGACCTATGAAGACAATGCGGCAGGTGTCAAAGCCATGTTGAAGAACAGCCTGGAAATGGATGATACAAGCTTCGCATATGTGTCTGCAATCATTGACAGCTTTGTGGCGGCGGCAAATACTCCGCAGGGCATTGACACAAGCCTTGGTGTTGTGTATTACACGACTCTTGGCCTGTCTGTCGGCGCTGGCGAGCTTCGCGACCTGTATAACACCATCAACGGCGCATGGGCCGCAGCATTCAACACGCTCAAGAACTCTGACAAAGCTTCGCTTGTGAGCTTCTATAACGACGCTGTGAGATTCCTTGAGAAATATCTTCCCGATATCGTTTCCCCCGATGGCCCGATGGCTCCCAACGGATTCGTTGCGTTCTTCCAGAGAATCGCTGAATTCTTCAAAAAGATCGGTGATTTCTTCAGAGGCATGTTCGGCGGATAAAACCTCAAAAACATCTGAGTGATGTTTGAAACAGCAGGGGCTGGTGCCACGAGTCAAATCGTGAGCAGCAGCCCCTGTTTTGCTGTTTTTTTTATTGGTCTGCCGGCCCAAACGGCAGGTATTGCGGGAAAATGCCTTGACTATCGGCGAAACACCGATTAGTATATAAGTGAATTGCAAGAGTGCATCAACGCAACTCAGAAATATGGAGGAAGAGAAATGGAAGAAGAAAGATATTTGCCTTATTATGACGGCGAGGAGTTTGCAGACCTGATGAAGCATGACGGAGGGCTGCTGCACGCCGTGGGCGCTTCGAACTATCAGGTCATGCGCGCTAACAGAACCCACCCCGAGCTTGCTGACGGTTTTGGCAACACCTATAACCATGCCCCCATGCTCACCTTTTGGCGCGGCAGGTTTTATTTGGAATATCTCTCAAACCCGGTGCATGAGCACACAGGTGCGGGGCAAACATTATTAACGGTATCTGACAACGGCATGCACTGGGAAAAGCCGCGTGTGATTTTTCCGAAAGTACGAGTGCCGGCCGGCAGATATCCCTGTGCCAGCGGCGATGTGATCGAAGTGCCCGAGGAAAAGGATGCGTTCATGCACCAGCGTATGGGTTTTTACCATACAAGGGACGACCGTCTTTTAGCCAGCGGCTTTTACGGCCATTCGCCCCATCACGACCTTTGCCCGTGGAATCAATATGGTATTGGGCGGGTAGTACGCGAGGTGTTTGAAGATGGCAGCTTTGGCGATATTTATTTTATCCGTTACCTTGACTATTCGGGCTGGACACCGGAGCGGCTGCCTTTCCCCATTTTTACCGAATGCCCGGACAAAAGCTTTGTCGCCGCCTGTGAAGAACTGCTTGCCGACCGCCTTGCGACGCAGCAATGGCGCGAGGAGCATGGCCACCGGGATGAATCGATCGGATTCAAATTGTTTGAAAAAGACCCGAACGGCGACGCGCCTTCCAACACGCCGTTTGAAAAAGCCTCGAGTTTCTGTTTTTATCATATCAGCGAAAAGACCGTGATCGGTCTTTGGAAGCAGGGGAATGTGGGCAGGAGCGACGACGGCGGCAAGACTTGGTCTATTCAATATGAGCCGACCTTTGTGACAAGCGGCGCCAAGTCCTGGGGGCAAAAAACTCCCGACGGGCGCTATGCAATTGCCTATGTCAACAGCCTGCCAAGCGAGCACCGTTACCCTCTTGCGGTGGTCACTTCTGACGACGGCATCCGATTTTCCGATCTTGCCTGCGTGTTCGGGGAGCTTCCTCCGCGCCGTTATGAGGGGATTTATAAGGATTTCGGTCCGCAATACATTCGGGGCATCTGCGAGGGGCACAAGGAATATCCCGGGGATGCCTTGTGGCTTTGCCACAGCATCAATAAAGAAGACATCGGCGTCACACGCGTGCCCCTGCCCGTCAAAAGGCACGTGGAGGAACATGTGCATGATACCTTTGCCGGGAGTGCGAACGGTGTGATCAAGGACTGGAACATATACAGCACGGTTTGGTCGCCCGTTACGTCGGTGAATCTGCACGGCGACACGCCCTGTATGCGTATTGCGGACAAGGACCCCTGCGATTACGCAAGGGCCATGCGTATTTTTCCCAAAAGCGCAAAGGTGCGCGTTTCGCTCGATTTTATGAGCGCGGAGCAGTATGAAGAGCAGCTGGAGTTTGAAATCACGGACGAAAAAGGCATTCCCGCCTGCCGTGTTATGGCCGGGGGCGGTCAGGTGCTTGTGCGCTACGGTTCTGACAGCGGGTGCGCGTTTGAGATTCCCCCGTATGCGCTGTGGCACACGCTTTGCTTTGAAATCGACTGCGCGAACAATGTATATTCCGTTTTTCTGGATGGCGCCGAATATGAGCCTGAAGGCTTCAGGCGTTTTATCAATAAGGTCAACGCTGTCGAGCGCCTGATTGTCAGAACCAAGCCCCGGCGTTATCTGCCGAACTATGAAATTTATCCCACAACGCCTGATATCGGCAATGTGGACGACCCTGTGAATGAACGGGTTTATTATATTGCGAATGTAAAGACAGAGGAACCGCAATAAAAAAGAAAGACGAAAAGCACGGCATGTGTTTTTCGTCTTTCTTATGTTTCTAAAATTTATTCCTGGCTCAATAATGTATTGATTATCGTGTTTGAAAGCAAAAAACCCTGCGGCGTGAGGCGAATGCCGTTTTCATCTGCGATCAGCATGCCGTGCTCTGCAAAGATTGTTGCGTTATGCCGCATCGCGGGGGGAATCGAATGATGAAACCGGTCTTGTACCTCTGATTCCGAAAGACCCGCCGCAAGGCGCAGGCGAAGCATGGCATATTCCGAAAACGAGCCGCCGGGGGAGTCGAACAGCGACGGTGAACCTTCCAAGAATCCTGCAATGTCCCTTGCAAAGAAAAAGCGCTGATTGCCAACAAAGGAGTGGGCGGCGGGCCCGAGGCCGAGATACTCCTCACAGTTCCAATATTTTAAATTGTGGCGGCTTTCAAAGCCCGGTTGCGCAAAATTTGAGATTTCATATTGCGGCAGGCCGTTCGCGTTGAGATAATCGCACAAAAACAAATACATGTCGCTTACCGCGTCGTCGTCTGGCAAACCCAGCGTAGGCGCGGTTTTTGCAAAGGGTGTGTCTTCTTCGATTTTGAGCATATAGGCGCTGATGTGGGGAACGCCGAGTGAAAGGGAAAAGTCAATGCTGCGGCGAAGGGTTGCTGCATTTCCGCGCGGAATGCCCAGCATCAAATCCAGAGAGATATTTGTGATGCCCGCCTGCCGCGCATGAAGCACCGCCGACCTGGCCTCATCTGCGCCGGCGATACGCCCGAGCGCGCGGCGTTCGGCGTCAATCGCCGATTGCAGGCCGAGAGAGACGCGGTTCACGCCCGATGCGGCAAGGGCTTCAAAGAATGCCGCAGATGCACAAGAGGGGTTGCACTCCACGGTGATTTCTGCATTCGGCGCGAGCGTGTATTCTTCACGCAGCGCTTGCAAGACATGCGCGATTCTTTCGGTGCCGAACACCGAAGGGGTGCCGCCGCCGAAATACACGGTGTCAACGAGCCTGTTTTTGCAGCCGTCTTGCGTAAAAGCGCTTGTTCTGCGCGCTGTTTTAATTTCATCAATCAGCGCGCCGCAATAGGCGTCCATCTGCGCCGCGGCGGCGGGGATGGAATAGAAATCGCAATAAGGGCATTTTTGCGCGCAGAACGGAATATGAATATAAAGGCCCAAGGGCGGTTGCAGTTTTATAGTGGTGCCCTCCTCAATAAAAGTTTAGCCAAGGGGTATGCTGCCATTCACGATATCTTTTAAAAAATCAACTAAAAAAAGGTGCTCATATTGCAGTACCTTTTTTGCGAGGCTTTCAGGAGTATCGCTTTTTGAAACAGGAATCATTTTTTGGGCGACGATTTCTCCTGCGTCATATTCTTCGTTTACACGGTGTATGGTGACGCCGGAGGTTGATTCGCCGGCATGGATTACCGCGGCGTGAACCTGCATTCCATACATGCCTTTCCCGCCATATTTTGGCAGAAGTGCCGGATGAATATTGAAAATTCTGTTGTGGTATTGCCTTAATGTCTGATCTCCAATTTTTTTTAGATATCCGGCAAGAAACACCAAATCTATTTGGTGCTTTTGCAAAATATATAATATGGGTGCATCGGTATTCGATTCGTTGCCGCATGTTTTGGCGCTGATGTGATAAGAACTTATGTTGGCTTTATGGGCCCTTTCAAGTGCTTTTGAATCAGAATTGTTGCTTATCACCGCTTCCACTGTTGCGTTCAGCATGCCGTTTTGGCAAGCGTCGATAATTGCCTGTAAATCTGACCCGTTATGTGAAGCGAAAACCGCAATTTTCATGAATCCTTTATCCTTTCTTTCTTAATACGCAACGGAATCAATAGGAGGATTTTTGCGCCATCTGACTTTTTGTTGGTGCTGTTGACAGAAAAACATGCAATATATTGCATATAAAAGATCTCAAAAACATTTTATAAAATAGTAATCAATTTGTAATTTGATTTTTTGGGGAACTGTGGTAAAATAGCTTCAAATGCAAAGCATTTGAAACAGTGTAAAAATGCTGATGGGCTGAAAGCCCCTCTGTCGCGGCTTTGCGAGCCCACCGCATTCTTAATTTGGTTTTATGATAAAATGATTGAATAAACATTCGGGCTGATTGTGTTGTGAATGGAGTGTTGTAATGAAAAAAGCTTTGGTTTTTGCCGGCGGCGGCTCAAAGGGTGCTTATGAATACGGCGCGTGGAAAGCGCTTGAAGAGATGGGTCTGGAGTTCGACATTGTCACGGGCACGTCCATCGGTTCCATCAACGCCGCGCTGTATGTTCAGCATGACTTTGATGCCGCAACGGTTGTGTGGAATGAAATGGATATGGATCATGTGATGGTCAACGGCATTCAGCTTGACGCAAAGCTAAAATCAATTGTTGAGCAGAGAAAAGGCGTGATTCCGTTTCTCAAAAGCTATATTAACTCCAAAGGGGCGGATATCGCCCCGTTTATTCAGACCATTGAAACCTATCAAAACAGTGAAAAATTCTTTCGGTCGAATGTGGATTTCGGCCTTGTGACGGTGCGGTTCCCGTCCATGACGCCGGTTGAAATTTTGAAAAAAGACATCAAAGAGGATTACCTTGGCAGATGGGTTCTTGCCTCGTGTTCCTGTTTTCCGATCTTTCCGATTTGTGAAATTGACGGCCAGAGCTATATTGACGGCGGCTATTATGACAACCTGCCCATTGCCACCGCCTTTCGCCTGGGGGCGGACAGTGTGGTTGCAATTGACCTCAACCACGAGGGCGCCCACCCGGCCTATATGCGCCACCCGCTGGTGACCTATATCAAGCCCTCAAAGGATTTGGGCGGCTTTATGCGCTTTGACCGAGCGGCGATGGACTGGATGATTGCCATCGGCTATAACGACACCATGAAGGCCTTCGGCCGCCTTTACGGCAATCAATACAGCTTTCTGCTGCCGGATATGGACCGTCTGCATGCGCTCGCAATGGACTTTGTGAAGGATATTACTTATTATGAAATCAGCGGTGTGTTTTCGCTTTCGTCGCTGCTTTCGCGGCCGCTTGTGAACGCGCCCTGTACGGATATTTTCACAAAAGGCTCGCTGGCGGAAACCTTGACGCCGGAGCGGTATTTTTTGCTTGCGCTTGAAAAAACGATGGAGCTGTTTGATTACCCCGACAGCGAGATCTATTCGATGCGGGACGTGTTTTCACGCCTTATAAAAGATTCCGCCGAGGCGATTGACCCGGGCGCCGAGGAGCGGCAGGCGAGTGTTGACCAACTCACAAAGCTGATTAAAAGCCGAAGTGAAAAACGGCAGAAGGGCATTCGGCTGTTTGAGCATGACTATGAGCAGATGATTGCGGTGTCGCTGATTAATTGCATTATCAAGCACACCGTTTAAAGCAAACTTGGGGTTGTTTTAAACGAAAGAAAGAGAGATATGAATGGAATTTGAAATCAAGGCTACTGTAGCGGCGAAGCAAATTGCTGAACTCAGAACTGCGGTCGGATGGAACGGAATGCAGAATTGCTATGAAAAATCGTTAAAAAATTCATATTTGTATGTTTGCTGTTTCGAGGGTGATGTACTGATCGGGTTTCTTGACGTAATAAGCAATGGCGTTACAGACGCATATATTCAAGATTTGATGGTTCACCCTGCGTATCAAGGCAAGGGGATAGGAACAGAGCTGATGACGCGAGCAATTGAAAAGCTAAAAGCAGACAGAATATTTGCGATTTCTGTTTTATTTGAGGAACGGCAGATGCACTTTTATGAAAAGTTTGGATTTCATATGATAATGGCGGGGCAAATGGAAACCTATTCATTAGCATAGGGGAATCAGCAGACGAAAAATTGAAAAAAGCACGGGGCGAGCGGGTCATGACCGCCTGCTTTGTTTTTTTGATTTTTTATTCATCTAGCTTGAGCACGGCGAGGAACGCCTCGGGCGGCACCTCAACCGAGCCGAATTGCCGCATGCGCTTTTTGCCCTCTTTTTGCTTTTCAAGCAGTTTTTTCTTTCTGGTAATGTCGCCGCCGTAGCACTTTGCGAGCACGTCCTTGCGCATGGCCTTGACGGTTTCGCGGGCGATGACCTTGCCACCGATGGCCACCTGAATCGGGATTTCAAACATCTGGCGGTGAATATTGTCTTTGAGCTTCTCCGCAATTTTTCTTGCGCGGGGGTAGGCTTTGTCTGCGTGGATGATGAATGAAAGCGCGTCGATGATGTCGCCGTTCATCAGCACGTCGAGCTTCACAAGGTTCGAGCGCACATATTCCGTCAGCTCATAGTCAAACGAGGCGTAGCCGCGCGTTCTTGACTTGAGCGTGTCAAAAAAGTCATAAATAATTTCGCTCAGCGGCAGGTCATAGTGCAAATCCACGCGCTGGGGGGTGATGTAGGTCATATCGCGGAACACGCCGCGGCGGTCCTGGCACAGGTCCATGATCGCGCCGACATATTCGGGCGGGGAGTAAATGTGCGCCGAGGTCATCGGCTCCTCGGCAAACTGGATCTGCGCGGGGTCCGGGTATTTCGTGGGGTTGTCGATTTCAAGCACCGCGCCGTCCGCCATGTGGATTTTATAAATAACGCTCGGGATGGTTGAAACAATGTCAAGGTCATATTCACGCTCAATCCGTTCCTGGATAATTTCAAGGTGCAGAAGCCCCAAAAAGCCGCAGCGGAAGCCGAAGCCCAGCGCGCTTGAGGTTTCGGGCTCATAGGAGAGCGCCGCGTCGTTGAGATGCAGCTTTTCGAGCGCGTCGCGCAAATTTTCATAGTCCGCGCCGTCCGCCGGATAAATGCCGCAGAACACCATGGGGTTGACCTTGCGGTAGCCCGCGAGCGGTTCTTTTGCGGCTCGCTCGGCAATCGTTACCGTGTCGCCCACGCGCGCGTCACGCACCACCTTGATGGAGGCTGTGATGTAGCCGACCTCGCCCGCGCGAAGCTCTTTCGCTGCCTGCATGCCATAAGCGCGCATGTAGCCCACCTCAACAATGGTGAACTGGGCGCCCGTGGCCATCATGCGCATGGTCTCGCCGGGGCGAAGCGTGCCGTCCATCACGCGGACATAGACGATTACGCCCTTATAGCTATCATAAATCGAGTCGAAAATCAGCGCGCGGGGGGGCGCGTCGTCGTCCCCCTCCGGCGGGGGCACGGACTTCACAATGTCCTCAAGCACCTGCGCGACATTTTCGCCCGTTTTGGCCGAAACCCTTGCGGCCTCTGAGCAGTCAAGGCCGATCACCTCTTCGACCTCGGCGCAGACCCGTCCGGCGTCCGCTGCGGGCAGGTCGATTTTGTTGATGACGGGAATCAGCTCCATGTTATTGTCAAGCGCCAGATATGTATTGGCAATCGTTTGCGCCTCAATGCCCTGCGTTGCGTCCACCACGAGCAGCGCACCCTCGCAGGCCGCGAGCGAACGCGAAACCTCATAGTTAAAGTCCACATGGCCGGGCGTGTCAATGAGGTTCAGAATATAGTTTGTGCCGTCCCCGGCTTTGTAGTCAAGGCGCACGGCGTGGGCTTTGATGGTGATGCCGCGCTCGCGTTCGAGATCCATTTTGTCGAGCAATTGCTGCTGCATGTCCCTCGCCGCGACGGAACCGGTCAGTTCCAGAAGACGATCCGCAAGTGTGGATTTGCCGTGGTCAATGTGAGCGATAATGGAAAAATTTCGGATATTTTCTTTTTTTTCGAGCATTGATGTGGATTCCTTTCTTGCTGAAAGATGAAAACTGTAACGGAGGAATTGTCAGCTGTGTGACTTGAAGCCAAGCCCCAGCACCTCGCCCGCCTCAGTGATGATGATAAAGGGATTTTCTTCATAGCGGCGAATGATTTTTTGCACCTTTGCGACTTCGTTCGCGCGCACAACACACAAAAGCATTTGCTTTTCTTCTTTTGAATAGGCGCCCTGCACGGGCAGGATCGTCACGCCCCGGTGTGCTTCGGCAATGATTGCCGTCGCCATTTCGTCCGCATGCTTTGTGACGACCATGAGCATCTTGCCGTTGCCCGTGCCATAGAGCAGATAGTTGATCACACGGCTGCTGATGAAAAACACGATAATGGAATAGAGCATGCCCTCAATGCTGCGGTAGACAAGCCCCGCGATCAAAACAACGGCCATGTCGAGAATCAGCACAAGCGTGCCCATGGGCAGGTGGGGCAAAGCCTTCTGCAACAGCTTGCCGAGAATATCTGTGCCGCCGCTGGTGGCGCCGCGTATGAACACAAGCCCGAGGGCAAGCCCCGAAAGCAGGCCGCCGAACAGCGAGGCGAGCAGCCTGTCGCCCGAATATTCGGGCAGAAAGGGCGCAAGCAGGTCAATAAAGCCCGAGGTCATGATGGTGGCAACAATGGTTTTGAGAAGAAATTTTTTGCCGATGAAAATAACGGCCAGCACAAATAACGGAATATTCATGACGATCATCGTGATACCGATGGGCACGCCGATGAGATGGTTTGCGATGACCGCAAGGCCGGTCACGCCGCCCGGCGCGATGTCATTGGGCGAAACAAACATGTTCACCGATATGGCATAGCAGATGCTGCCGAGCGTAAAGAACAGCGCATCACCAAAAAGGGTTTTGAACCGCTCTTTCTTGGTGATGACCGGGGGCGTGTAGTGTTTTTGTTTTTTCTGTTTCTTTTCCATGCAATTATCCTTTCATTTTATCAAAAAAAAATGCATGTGGCAAGAAAACTTTTTATGTTTTAATCAGAAATTTATGAAACCGCAATGGCAAACAGCGCATGCAGCCGCGCAAATTCCCCCGAAAGATAAAGGTAGCCAAACAATGTCTCAAGCCCTGTGGCGCTGTGGTATTCCGCGTCTGTCACGCCCTTTGGCTTGTGCGCCGTTTGCATGTTGCGCCCCCGTTTAAAGAGAGCAAGCTCTTCTTCTGTCAGATGAGGCAGGAGCTTTTTTGCGCTTTCTGCCTGGGCGCGGGCGCTCACAAAGCCCACGGCCCGGGTGTGCAGGTCTTCGGCTTTGCCGTAAAGTGCCGCCAGACGCTCGCGCACCAAAAGCGAATAGACCGCGTCGCCCAAAAAAGCGAGGGATGCCGTGTGCATTTGGCCGGGCGAAGTTTCTGTGGTTTTCAGCCCCGAAACAAGCGGGGCGGGGGAGGGCGGTATTTGCTCTCCAGTCGGTTTTTGCGCGGGGATCTCCGGTTGCATCAGCTTCATAAACACCTTCCCTTGTTGATTTTTCAAAAATGCTTACGGCACATATTCAAATTCAAGATCATAAATCGCAACCGTGTCGCCGTCTTGAATGCCGCGGCTGCGCAGCTCGTTCAATATGCCGCTGGATTCCAGCACGCGCTGGAAATACTGCAGCGATTCATAGTCGTCAAGGTTTGTTTTTTGCAAAATTTTCAGGAGCCACTCGGCTTCAATTGTGTAGATGTCGTCTGTCACCGTCACGGTGAAGCCCGTGTCTTTTTTGCTTTCAAACAGTTCGAGCGGAATCTCCTCCGCCTCATATTGTTTGATCGGCGGAAGTGTCGTGAGCCTGGCGGCCACAACATTCAGCAGCTCCTGCGTGCCCTCTGCGATGGGGGCGATGATTTCATAATATTCATAGCCCTGCCGTTCGATATAGTCGCGAAACGCTGTTCGCTGCCCGTCTGTGGCAAGGTCAATTTTATTGCCGGCCACAATCTGCGGCGCGTCGGCAAGCTCGGGGTTGAACACGGCAAGCTCTTTGTTGATGGTTTCAAAATCCTCTTTCGGGTCGCGGCCCTCGCTGCCCGCAACGTCCACAATATGCAGCAGCATGCGGCAGCGCTCCACATGGCGCAAAAACTCGTGCCCAAGCCCCACGCCCGCGCCCGCGCCCTCAATCAGGCCGGGGATATCCGCCATAACAAAGCTGCTCTCAGGCCCCATGCGCACAACACCCAGCACGGGAATGATGGTCGTGAAATGGTAGTTGCCGATGATGGGTTTTGCTTCACTCACAACAGAAAGCAGCGTGGATTTGCCCACGTTCGGAAAACCGAGCAGCCCCACGTCAGCAAGCAGCTTTAATTCAAGCTGCACCTCCCACGCTTCCCCCGGCGTGCCGCTTTTGGCAAAGCGGGGCACCTGGCGGGTGGGTGTCGCGAAATGGGTGTTGCCCCAACCGCCCCGGCCGCCTTTTGCGGCGGCAAACGGCTCGGCTGTGGACATATCGGCAAGGAGCTTGCCGCTTTCCACCTCACGAATCAAGGTGCCGCGCGGCACACGGATGGTCAGGCTCTCACCCTTTTTGCCGTTTCTGCGGCTGCCCGAGCCGTTTGCGCCGTTTTGCGCCTGATATTTTCGTTGGTATCGAAAGTCCGCAAGGGTCGAAAGGTGGTCGTCCACCACAAAAACAATGTCGCCCCCGCGGCCGCCGTCGCCGCCGTCGGGCCCGCCCGCGGCAACATATTTTTCGCGGTGAAAGGTCACGGCGCCGTCGCCGCCCTTGCCCGCTGTGATCTTGATTTTTGCAATATCAATAAACATTCTTTCTTCTCCGTTTGGTTTGCTTTTTTGATTGAAAAATATAGATAAATTTATATTTTCAGGCGGTGGTCAAAAGAGCGTCATGGCGCCTTTGACAACAAAGATGCAGGAAATCTCTCATGTTTCTGTTATTATACCAATATTTGCCCCGAAAATAAATAGCATTCTCACAGTATTCTTAAGATTTATAAAAAGAACGCTATAAAATTTTGTTGAAACAGAACAAAATAGCTTGACAAAAATCGAAACATGTAATAATATAGAATATAAGTAATAATAAAACATAAATGTAAAAAAATGTAATGTCCATTAAGATATCGAAAAAGGGGTGATGTTTGAAAACTGCAATAAGAAAGAGAGGCGATAAACAACTGTTGTATGAAAATCTTGGCAGTGTCGTTAGAAATAAAAATAAGGAGAATGATTATGAAAAAGTTGAAAATTCTGGCTCTTATTATCTGCCTTATCATGTTGAGTTCCAGTATTCCCGCTTTTGCTGCCGATGAGTATGAGGAGCCCACCGAAAGTGTTTTCGTCGATAATGTTGAACTTTTGCTCCCTGAGTCTATGCCGGAAAGTGTCAGAGAACATCTTCTGTCTGATGTTTATGGCGGGGAATATTCTTCGCAAATGATGGCAAGAGGCATTCTGTGCACACTGTTCGGGCATGATATTATAAACGGCAGGATCACGGTGATCACACACTATGCCCGTCAGACCGGTGCTGCGAAATGTTATAGGGAATACCGCGATACGCAGAGCTGCTCCCGTTGCGACTATTATTGGTATTCGGGGCTGTATGGCGGCGCTTATATTGTCTGCTGCCCATAAAATGCAGGTTTGTTTCTTTATACAGTATAATCAGATATAATGAACAAAAAAGAGCATGCATCTTTTGCAGGCTCTTTTTTGGTTGTTTTTGAGTGTGTTTACAAACAAATAGCTCAATGGCAAACGGGTTCAACGCAAGGTGTCGTCCTTCAAGGCGTCCAAAAGGTCGTTGGTTTTTAAGTTTCTTGCGCCGATGGCATAAGAAACAAAAACCGCGAAGACAATGGCGGCGCTGAACAGCAGCAGCGCGGCGGCCGGCGCCTGTTCAACAAATTCGCTTATCGCAATGCCGCTTGCGTTTGCCGCGAACAGAACGAACAGAACGTTGAAGGGAATGCTCAACAAAATTGGTTTTATGGCGATCACGAGCGCCTCCATGCCCAGCATTTTGGTGATGCCCTTTGGCGTCAGCCCAAGGGACTGATACCGCGCAAATTCACGCCTGCGCTGGTACACATAGCCCATTGTGTTTGCGAACACATTCGCAATGCCGATGAAGGCCAGCAGCGAGCAGACCACAAGCAGTAGCGTGCGATAGCCCTGATACATTTTCGCGTTGGCGCGCTCGGCCTGGGGGCGGTTTTCAATCGCAGATTCCCCCCTGCCCTCAAGCAGCGCCCCGACCTTCGCGGCAACGGCTTCAATCTCCTGTTCGGTTGTGCAGCGGATGTTCACAAACCAATCTGTTTCTTCCTGTGAAAGCGTTTTATAGGCGCTTTCAGAGATGATTTGCACAAGGCTGTAATTTTTGAATTCCTCCCGCAATACGGGGGCAGTGGCCGTCAAAAAGGTTGTAACCTCACCCATCTCCTTTGTTGCGCCGTTGTCGCTATAGAGGGTAAGCTTTTGATTATGATCTAAGAAAGGCACATATTCCTTGTTTTTAAAACTGCTGTTTGCGCTGTTCCAAATGGTGTTGAGCACAATGGCGGTCGTTTTTTCATTCCCTGTCTGCGTGAAGCCGACTTCGTTTGCAAAGAGGTGAAAACTCTCGTCATCAAAAATGAACAAGGGCGCTTCAACCACGAAGGCGTCGTTTTGGGCAACGCCCGAGCTGTTGAGCTTGTCATAACCGCCGGCGGTCTTCACCGCGCCGCTGAAAGCGTCCGCCTTCAGTTTTGTGAAAGCGTCGGATTTTTGATAAGCCGTGAGGCTTGCAACGCCGTCGACGCCCCTTAACGCATCCAAATCATTTTGCGTAAGCCTGCCGTCAGGGGCTTCGAGTGTGATCATAATATCCCAAGCGTTTTTATAGCGTTCAAAATAAGTGTGTTTTGTGCTGATTTCTGAAAGGGTGATGAAATCAAGAAAAATGCTGATGACGAAAAAAGAAACGGTCAGGGAGATCGTTGCCGTGCGAAGCGCCTTTCTTCTGACAAACAGGGACTTTCTTGCCAATTCTCCCTCGATTCCGAACAAGGACGAGAGCAGGCGAAAGGACCTCACCTTTGTGACCGGCGCTTCAGTCCCACCCGCAATCGCCTCGAGAGGCGTTGTTTTGCTGAGCTTTCGCGCCGGAAGCCATGCTGAAAAAAATACTGTCGCCAGCGACGCAAGAAGGGTGATTGCAAAGATGAAAAAATGATAATAGAAGCGTGTGCCGCTGATGTTCAGCTGCGTGGTGATGTCGCTTGCCAGCTTGAAAAAGCCATAGCACAGGCCGATCCCCGCAAAATTGCCGGCGATCATGGGAACCAGACTCAAAAACAGGGCTTCCTGAATGAAAACGGATCGCAGCTGTTTTGGCGTTGCGCCGATGCTTTTGAGAATGCCCAATTGGTGCAGCCTTGCGCTCATGGAAAATTGAAACGCGTTTTTAATGATCAATATCAGCGAAAAGCACAGCAGAATCACAACAGCCGCATAAAAGGCCGGAAGCAGCGGCGGGTCTTGCTTCTCTTCGGGCGAAAAAATAAAATAACGCGACAAAAGCAGGTTGTGATACAGGATATCTTCTTCAGAAATGCCCAGTTTCTGTGCGATAACCGGCATGTCGTCATAGACTCTTGCCATGCTGTTGAACCGAATTTCGACCCTGCCGCCGCCTTGAACGGCGTCCTCCACCCCGGCATAGCTTTTGATGGCTTTGAGGTCTGCCTGCGTGAGAGTCGTGTTGATAGCCGCGTGCCAATCGCCCTCTGCTTCGATCAGGCGGGCGAGATCGTCCTGCCACATGTTATAAAGCAGGGTGCACAGCATCGAAATGAACAAAGACGCGATCAGGGCCGCGGCCATGATGGAAACGCCTGCGGCTTTGTTTTTTTTGAGATAGCTCAGCGAATAGTCCTTCCACATAAAAACACCTCCCCGTTCCCAGCTAGGAATTCTTCTTGTCAGAAACAATTCGACCGTCTTGCAGGGTGATAATACGGCTTGCCTCCAACGCGATTTTTTCATCATGGGTGATCAGGAGAACGGTCTGGTTGAGGTTTTTGTTTGAAAGCTTTAGCAGGTCTATGATTTCCTGGGAATTCTTTTGGTCAAGGTTGCCCGTCGGCTCATCGGCCAGCAAAAGCGCGGGACGATAGAGCAGCGAGCGCGCAATGGCGACCCTTTGCTGTTCGCCGCCCGAAAGCGCGCCCGGCAGGCGTTTGAGTTTATCGGCCAGGCCCAAAATGCCTGTGATTTTATCAAAATATTCAGGCTCGGGTTTTCGTTTGTCGAGCGCCATGGGCAGCGTGATGTTTTTTTCAACATTCAGGGTGGGGATCAGGTTATAAAACTGATAAATCAGCCCCACCTGCCTGCGCCTGAAAACAGCCGCCTGTGTTTCACCCATCGTTGCAAGGTCTGTTTTGTCAAGCAAAACCTGTCCGGAGGTGGGCTTGTCCACCCCGCCGATGATGTGCAGAAGCGTTGATTTTCCCGAGCCGGAAGCGCCGACGATCGCCACAAATTCGCCTTTTTCCACAGACAGGTCGAGCGCGTTCAAGGCTGTTACCTCATTGGGCTTGCTCCCGTAGATTTTGGTCAGATCGGTGCATTTTAAGAGCTCCATTGCTTTTCCCCCCGTAATAATTAAAAACGTAATCGACTATATATGATATTACCGAAGAAAAGTGACAGTTGGGTGACAATATAGCGATTAACTATAAAACCGTATTGTGAAGCACGCGCCGCCATCGGGATTGTTGCTTGCGGAAATGAAGCCGTTTTGCGCTTCGATAATGGCTTTTGCCAGCGACAGGCCAATCCCGAAGCCCTGGTTCGCCCGGTAGCTGCCCTGATAGAAACGCTTGAATATCCGCGCGAGGTCGGCGAGGTCAAATCCCCTGCCGCTGTCCTTGACGCATATCTGCGTATATAAGGGGTTGCGGGAATAGTCGATCTGTAGGACACCGTACTCCTCTGAATGCTCGATGCAGTTTTTGATGATGTTCACAAAAGCCTCAACGCTCCAATCCATGTCGCCCACAAAAGAAATATCAGAATGATTGGGCAGCGTTACCTGCATTTGCTTTTCGTCCAGACGCTCACAAAGGGCGTCCAAAGAAAGACTGAGGGCCGAATATACATTCACCGGCTCGGCCTTTAACGCAACCACGCCTGAATCGAGCTTTGAGAGCATGAGCAACGCATCGGCCAGCGCGGTTATTTTCTCCTGCTGCTTGCAGATTTGCGCAACAGAAAAATCTTTGGACTGCTTTTCATAAAGCTGGCAGTGAATTGAAATTGCGGTGAGCGGCGTTTTGATTTGATGGGCGATATTCACAAGGCTCTCGGCAAAATTCCGGCGCTCTTTCACCGCGGCTTCTTTCGTGGTTTTCAGCTCGGTAACGGTTTTATAAATTTCATCCTCCAGCACGCTGAACTCGTCATTTGTTTTTGCAAAGAGGCTGGTATCTTTACCCAAATTCACTTTTGCGAGATAGGATGAAATTTCAAAAATGCGGCCTTTGATCCGTTTTTTTTGAAAGAAAACGGTCAGATACAAAAGCAACGCAAGAAAGAAAACGCCGAAAACGGCAGCCAGAATCGCAGTTTTTGAAAAAGGAGCCATAAAACTGAGCACGGTATAACCATATTTTTCAAGATAATCCACGCCCGGCTGCGACTGTTTTATGCTTTTGACAATAGCCGGTTCTTGCTCGGGATTTTGCCTGATCAGCTCGGCGGTTATGCCCGAAAGCGCCTGATATTGCGAAACCGCATAAGAAAACGCCAGAAAAAAGTTGCAAAGTATCGCCGCGAGCAGAACGACAAGCAGGCCTATAGCAAACTTGTTACACTTTGAACCGTATTGCATCATGTATCCTCCATTCTGTAGCCGAAGCTGCGGATGGTCTTGATGCAATCCGGCCGTTTTAATTTTTCGCGCAATCTTTTTATGCTGACCGTCAGCGTGTTGTCGTTCACATAATTGCCGTGGATATCCCACAGATTTTCAAGCAGGCTCTGCCTTGTGACGGTGCGGTTCTTGTTTTCCATCAAAACAGACAAAAGCTGGTATTCCGTGCCGGTCAAGGCGACCGCTTCCTCACCAAGAAAAACCGCATGCAGGGTCTTGTCTAAGGAGATATCGCCGCAGGCAAGAATGCTTTGCGCCTCTCCGCCGGCTCTTCGAAACAACGCCTGGAGCCTTGACAAAAGAATCTCAAGCACAAAGGGCTTTGTGATATAATCGTCCGCGCCGGCATGAAAGCCGTTTATAATCTCGTCGGTTTGATTGTTGACGGTGATAACGATGATGGGCGTATTGCGCCAGCGCTGCCGAATCAGCCTGCACAAATCCCCGCCGTTGCCGTCCGGCAGGTTCCAATCAATCAAAAACAAATCGGGGGCGGCTTTTAACATTGCCGTGACCGTTTCCGCCATGGTGGAAAAGAGGCTCACCGCAAAGCCCTTTTCTTCCAGAAAACGCTTTACTCCGTGTGAGATTTCAGGGTTGTCCTCGGTATAAAATATTTTCTGCATAAACTTCTCCTTGACTGTGAAGAATTTTTAAATCAAATACGGTGAAAAAAATCAAAAGCATATATAGCCAATAAACCTGAAAATTATCCCAATCTTGCGGTGTGTTTTTCATTTTGCTGCGTTGCCCACCTTGACAGGAGGAAGCCTGCCTGCGGTGGGCACCTTGCAAAACATAAAAACATCCTCGCAATCTTGTGGCTACTTTTCAAGTTTATCGGCTATACAATTCTTTTGTGCGCCCACGCTGTTCAAAACAGCGCAGAAACGGGCGCCCCAAAGCAATATTTGTATAAGCTTTAGAAGGTGAAAAAACAAGGCCTAAGCAACCAAATGCCAAAGGCGAAAAAGAAAGCCGCGTACATTCAAAAATGCTTGATTCTGCCGGAATATGATGCTAAAATAAAAGAATCAAAAAAATCCGCGCCAAAACATGCTATTCGGCTCGCAGGGTTTTGACGATTTCGCCCACGAAAATTTTGTGATAGTCTTTCATGGGGTAACAGCTCTCAATCGACGGGTCAAGGAAGCCGCCGGGCTGCAGCTCCTGCACCGCCATTTTTTTGCACAGCAGGACAAGCTTTGCTTTTTCTGTGTAGACCCACTCGCCGTCTGTGAGGGCATTGATGCCGGTTTCTTCATATTTATTGGTGTCGCGCCCGCTTTTTTTACCGAAAACGCCAAGCTCGGGTTTGTATTGAGCGTCATAAAAGCTCAGCGAAAAATAGTCGCTTTGCTGAGCGAACGTGAAGGTGTGGCGGTGGGGGCGAATGAACGCCACGGCGACGTGCTTTGCCCAAAGCTCACCCAAAAGGCCCCAGCTCACGGTCATGGAATTGTGCGCCTCGGGCGTGCCGGCGGTGAGAATCGCCCAGTCCTGCGAAAAGAGCCTTACGGCGCTTTCTTCGATGGTGCGGATGTCAATTTCTTTATAGCTCATGATATCAGTCCTTTTATATGGTTTTGTGGTTATATTGTGAAAATGCGTATTCCAAGGTGCTTTTAATTATAAATGAAAGAAGGTTTTTTTATGTCTGATCAATTCATTCCTGAAATTCAAGGCGAACTGCGAAAATTTATGCTGACGGTTCCCACGGCGATCTATAAATGCTCCGGCATCATCATTTTTGGCAAAAGAATCAAGTCGATTCTGTTTTCCACCGACCCCAGCATCATCCGCAACGCGAACGCGGACGCGGTGATTGCCGTTTATCCCTTTACGCCCCAGCCCATCATCACCCAGTCGGTGATGACCGCCGCGGACGTGCCCGTGTTTGTGGGCATCGGCGGCGGGCTGACGCAGGGCATCCGCGTGATCGACCTTGGGCTGCACGCGGAATTTCAGGGCGCTATCGGTGTGGTTGTGAACGCGCCCACGAAAAACTCTGTGATCAAACAGCTCAACGAAGACCTTGACATTCCGATTGTGGTGACCGTGGTTTCAGAAGAGGACAATATTGCCGCCCGCCTTGCCGCGGGCGCGGACATTCTGAATGTGTCCGCCGCGTCAAAAACCCCGGCGCTGATTCAAAAGATCAGGCAGGAGTTTCCCCGCGTGCCGATCATCGCAACCGGCGGGCCGACAGAGGATTCGATTCGCGCCACCATCGAGGCCGGCGCGAACGCCATCACATGGACGCCGCCCTCAAGCGGGGAAGTGTTCAAGGGCATCATGGACGCCTATCGCAAGCACGAACCCCACCCTTAATGCAGAGCTTATTGAATATAAAGCAGATAGCTCACGGTCGCTTCTTCAAAGGCGGCCGTAATTTCATAAAGGCTGCCGCCTGAAACGGCAAAAGCTTTCTCCCGAACCGTTATCACTTCAAAATCCTCAGATTTGTCGTTTTTATTAATATATTCGTCATTCCAGCGATGAATGACAATGCTTTTGGGTTCCTGCGCGAAATCCAGCTCCATTTCACTGAAAGCGTCGGTTTTTGCAATGGGGTCAAGCCGCCCGGCTGAAAACAGCGGCTCATAGCCCTGCACCAGAACGGTTTCATCGCCGCTTGCGGCCGACTTCCAAACCGCGCGGTTAAGTGTAACGCTGCTTTTTTTGCCGTCATATCGCACCCATAATGACGGCACATAGACCACTCTGCCGTCTGAAAGCGAAAAGCTGTGGTCAGTTTCGTGCCCTTCGGGAACGGTGGAGGTTTCAGAAACGCCGGTTTCGCCCTGCGGCTCGGACGTGCCGCCTGATGGCTGCTTGCCGCACCCGCCGAGCAGCAGCGAGAGCGCGAGCGCCGCTGTTGCAAGTTTTGTAATTGGATGTTTCATGGGTTCCGCTCCTTTTTCTGCCTGTTTATTCAGGCATTCGCCATAAAATATAAGAATATACGCGCCCACAGGATGGGTGCGTTTTTATTTGTCTGCAAACTGTTGAATCTTCAGCAGGGTTTTTGTGGAGTCAAGGTTGCGCTTTGTGTCAAAGCAGGTGGGGTTTCCGGCGATATCCGCAAGAAAATCAGTGAGATAATCCGCCTCAACCTGCGCCGGAGCCTCTATGATTTCGGGTTCTTTTGCGTTTGGGAACGCCGCCCAGAGCTTGTTGCTCGTGCAGTTGAATTCAATCACGCCGCCCGTGCCCCAGATGGTGGTGCGCCAGTATTGCGGCAGCGGAAAGCCGAGGCCGCCGGGCGAGGCATAGGTCACGTCGCCGACGACGCCCGCGCCGCCCTCCAGCTCCACCATGAGCTGGCCCGCGTCTTTAAAGTACGGAACCTTGTCCGCAAAGGCGTTCCAGCAGCGCGCGGAATGGATTTGCGACACTTCTTTGCCCGTTAAATAGGTGATGAGGTCCAAGCCGTGAATTGCGATGTCGTTGATGGTGCCGCCGTGCTTGCCCTCTTCAAAATACCATCCTGCCCGACTGCCGTAGTTGAGGCCGTGCTGGCCGCCGAAGTTTACGGCGTGCACGGCGCCGAGCCTGCCGGAATCGATGATTTCTTTTGCGACTGCGGTCACGCCCATATAGCGCAAATCAAGCATCAGGCCCACACTCAGCCCTGTTTCAGCCGCGAGCCGTTCAATTTCAAGCAGTTCGTCAAGCTCGGTGCAAAGGGGCTTGTCTGCAATCACATGCTTGCCCGCCTGCAGCGCTTCAATCGCGATTTTGCCGCGCCCGCCGAAATACACGCCAACGGCGACAGCGTCAACCTCTTTTGCATGCAACAAATCGTGATACTCTTCATGCGTCAGTTCCACGCCCCGACGCTCCGCCTCTGCGCGGTATTCAGAAAGCGGCTCCCACGCGCCGGTGATTGTAACATCCGGGTGCTCCCTGCATTTTTGATAAAGTGGGAAAATATGCCCGTGCTCAAAGCCGATAAATGCGATATTCATGGTATATGTAATCCTTTCCCTGTTTATATGTAATTAATAGACCCTGTTGGCCTTCCAGTAGTCCAGCATCATGCGGTAGCGCTCGGGGGGCATGCCCCGAAACGGCACGTTGCTTGTGGTGAACACATAGCCGCCGCCGGGCTTGCCGCTTTCCATCGCGTAGCGGCAACTCTCAAGCACCTGCTCGTCTGTGCCCGTCTGCATCAGCGCGCAGTTGACGTTGCCGCACAGCGCGACTTTATGCCCGACAAGGCGCTTGACCTCGGCAATGTCCACTTTTGCCATCGGGTCCAAAGAATGCAGGGCGTGGGGTTCACATTCCACAAGCTGGTCAAGAATGGGCATGATGTTGCCGTCTGTGTGCTTGATGACATAGGCGCCGGTTTTCTTGGTTTCCGCAACGATCTTTGCAAGATGGGGCGTAATTAAGTCACGGAACATCTCGGGCGAAATGAACGGCCCGGAGTTATAGCAGTAATCGTCGCAGAGAACAAACAGGTCAATGCCCGCGTCGGCATAAACCTTGTTGCGCTCAACCGCGTGGGCGGCCTTTGCCCTTGCCTCGGCGATCAGGCCGTCATAATCGTCCGCCGTGCGGTAGGCGAACTCATACATCCGGTCGCCGTCCGGCACAGAAAAGGTGCCGTCGCCGTGCATGTGAATCATGCCGCAGTCGTTGGTTTTTTGTTTGATCAGTCGAATCAGCTTTTTGTGCGCGGCTTCGCTGTAGCAGCCGAACAGGGGCATGCTCGCGTATTCGAGCTGGTAATAATAAAGCTCAATCAAATGCTCGGCGTATTCGTTGAGCAGCACGTCCTCCTCGGCGGGCGAAAGGGAGAGCGCCTTCTCTTTTTTCAGCCTGCCGTAATCAAACGAAAGGCCGAACATGTCGTCTTCAAGCTGAAATTCCAGTTCAAAGGTGGGCACTTCGTCGGGCCGGCCAAGGGTGAGGGCGGTGATCATTCTTTCTTTCGGCGTCATAAAACTCTTCCTTTCATCGTGGAACGAACCGTCCGTTTTAATAGATTATTGCAGTTAATAGGTGCGAGAAAATAAGCTAATTGTGCTATCCGTTTGCGGAAACATCCCCGCAATATTAAATATGTTCCGATGTTTCAATCAACCAATTTATTATAAAATCGAACCGCTCTTGCGTTATGGCGTGGCCGCCGGAATATCTTTTGTGGCATAACGCGTGTTCACGATGGTGATTGGCATAAAGAAAAGATATTTGTTGCGTAATATAATCGGCGTCCCGAGAATATTTGTCTTCGCTTGCCGAAACAAGGAGCAAATCGCGCGGCGCAATACAGCCGGCGACATCGTCAATGTCATATTTCAAACAAAAGCCGGGGATTACGCTTGCCATTTCTATTCCAACGTTGTTTTCGATTCTGTTTTTATAAGTGCACGCACTGCCGCTCGCACAGGCAAAACGAATGCGTTCGTCCAAAGCGGCAAGAAATAAAACGGTGTTGCCTCCATAGGAATGCCCCAATGTCCCAATCTTATTTTTATCAACAAAATCAATGCCCGCCAATAAAGAAATGCCCTGCATCGCATCTTCGATTACTGTTTTCATGAGGTTTTCGCCATGTACAATTCGATAGCACATTTCATTGTGATGCTGCCAAAAATCGGCGTCCCCCGGCAGCGGCTCAATGCCCTTCGCATTTTTTCGCCTGTCTTCAAAGAAAATAGAATCCGGAGCAAGCACAACAAATCCTTTTTGCGCCAATGCGGGACCGAAAGCCTGTAAAGGATTTCCCGCCAGCCCGCATACCTCGCTTTTCCCCAAAAACTGTTTACGATTATGTTGATGATGAACCAGTACGGCAGGCCGTGGACCTGAAGCGTCGGGAATGAGCAAATATGCAGGAATTTCGTCGTTATACGTGTTATATTTTATAAGATATCTTGTATATTCCTCTTGTTTGGATGAATTGATAATTTTATATTCTGTGCCGCAAGAGGTATGTTGCAGTCCGATTATGTCTGATATGGCATTTCTGTCCGTAAAAGATTTCATAGCAAATTCCCCAATCTTTTAGGGCGTGTTGCCGATTACCAAACAGCCCTTTGTATCATTTTCTATACCAAACCATATCATTTCTCTGGCATCAATACCATGCACGCAACAAGGCACGAAACATATTATTGTGTGACCCATTGATGAATGTTTTCATAGAGGCTGCCGGGAAGCGCCGCGGTGTTGCCGGTGATGGATTTGCCCGTTATGACAAGACCGCTGCGGTAGCAAACGGGGATCAGCGGCAATTCGGTTTGCAGTTTCTCATTAAAAGCCTCAGGAGTGATGCTGCCGTTTGCGTATTCATTGAAATAGGCTGCGGCTGTGCTCTGCGGGTCAATGCCGTAGGCCGCATTGCCGCCCTCAGAAAACAGGGCCGAAAAGTCCATGTTCGCGGGGATTTTCACCTCGCCCAGATACAGCTCATAGCTGCCCTCGGTGAGAGCCTGGAGATATTGATCCCACGGCAGGGCTGTCACCTCGATCTGAATGCCCGCCTCCAACAGTGTTTCGGCAATCATCTTTGCAGCTTCTTGCTTATATTCATTCTCCGCATTGATCAGCAGCGTGAAGCGCAGCGTGCCCATGGCTCCCGTGCGCACGCCCGCCGTGTTGCGGGAGGTATAGCCCAACTCGTCTAGCAGGGCGCTGCCTGCGGCATACTCCTGCTTGTATGGCTCTTCATTCATTTTTGAAGCGGTGAAAACGCTCCACCGCGGGTTGAAAATGGTGTAGGCCGGGTCGGCGTTGCCCTGATAGGCCGTGCCGCAGACCTCGGCTCTGCCAAGGCAGAGCGAGAGCGCCTGCCGGACCTTTTGAATTGAGAGCGCATAACGGCTTTGGTTGACTCCGATATAAACAAAGCTGCCCGTGGGCACCTGCGCGAAGGACGCATACATGCGTGAAAGGCGCGTGGTGTTCAGGTCTGTGTAATAGGCGTCGATTTTGCCTGTTTCAAGGTCATAGGAGAGGGAACTCGTGTCTTCAACCGGCACAAGTTCAATCGTGCCGATGCCGGGGCGGGGCAGGGCGCTGCGCATGTTGTGCACAAGGCGCGGGCCGCCGTCCTGCTCATAGGTATACAGGCCGCTGCCCGTGGGCGGGGTTTCTATATTGTTTGCGGTGTTGTTTTTCACAATGGGGAAGTCAAGCAGGTTTTGCACATAGGCGTCCGCCTTTTGCAGGGTGAAGGATACTTCATAAGCGCCGCTGGCCGAGGCAAAGGTGATGTTTGCGAGCTTGTCGCGGTAAAGGGCGGACAGCCGCGCCTGATTGAACGAATATACCACGTCATAGGCCGTGATGTTCGAATTGTCTGAAAAATAGAGGTCTGAGCGGATGTTCACCTTGAGCTCTGTGCCCGCATTGTTGGCGAAGGAGGCGATGACGGGCACAGGGGTGAAGGTGCCGTCAAGCTTATAGAGCTTTTCATACACAAGGTCAACCAGCGAGGTATTCAGCGTGGTGGCTGAAAAGAAGGGGTTGAGGCTGTCCTGCGC
The DNA here is from genome assembly GCA_031270605.1 of Oscillospiraceae bacterium. Classification (GTDB taxonomy): domain Bacteria; phylum Bacillota; class Clostridia; order Oscillospirales; family Acutalibacteraceae; genus JAISXG01. Next base: position 28,595 of record JAISXG010000040.1, read on the forward strand.
GGCATAACCGAGGGTGATGGTCTGCTCGGGCAGGGTGTAGGGTGCGCTTGTCGGCTCCGCGGGAACGGTTGTTGCCTCCGGCATCAGCTGCTCACACGCGCAAAGCAGGAGCGGCGCAAGGCACAGCGCAAGGCTCAATGCCCTTTTAAGTGATGGATATATATTCACAGGAAAGCGCTTTTCCCGTTTTTTCGTCGAGTTCAAAAATGCATCCCTCCATTTTGCAGTCTGTTTTGGGATTATCAAAGCGAACGGGCATTCCCGTGCGCATTTTTTCAATGGCAAGCTCGGGCACAACGCCCAGCACCGAGTGGATCGGCCCCGTCATGCCAAGGTCTGTGATGTAGCCGGTGCCGTTCGGCAGCAGGCAGGCGTCGGTCGTCTGCACATGGGTGTGCGTGCCGAACAAAGCCGTTATGCGGCCGTCAAGATAAAAGCCCATCGCGCGTTTTTCAGCCGTGGCCTCCGCGTGAAAGTCCATGATAATATTTTTGGTTTGGGTAATCGTAAGCAATATCCCGTCAATGCAGTCGAAGGGGTTTGCACAGGGCTCCATGCCCACGGCGCCGATGATGTTGACGACGGCAATGCTGTAGCGCCCTTTGTCGATCACAAACACGCCTGTGCCCGGGCAGCTTTTGTGGTGGTTTGCAGGGCGGATGATCGGCGCGCCCGAGTCGAGGTAGGCATACGCCTCCGCGCGGCGGTAGGTGTGGTTGCCTGTGGTGATGAGGTCGACGCCGCTTGCGAGCAGGTGCTCCGCAGAGTGTGGCGTGACACCGTTGCCCTGCGCGGAATTTTCGCCGTTTGCCACGCACACGTCGATGCCCCGCAGTTTTTTATAGGCGGGCAGGTGCCGGCGCACGAATTCGCAGCCCGCCTCGCCCACAACGTCGCCGATACACAAAACAGAAATCAAAGTGAAGGCCCCTTTTCAAAATCTTTGCCCGAAACATCTTTCGCAGAGGATTCTAAATAAGGCAACAGACAAATCACTGAAATGCCTGCTGCCCTACCGATTGTTTTTTAATTATTTCGCATAGTCAAACGCGCGGCTCTCTCTGATGAGATGCACCTTGATCTGACCGGGATATTCAAGCTCGTCTTCAATCTTTTTGACAATGTCACGGGCAACAAGCACCATTTTATCGTCTGAAATCACTTCGGGCTTGAGCATAATGCGGACCTCTCGCCCGGCCTGAATCGCAAAGGATTTTTCAACGCCCTCAAAGCTGGTGGCGATGGATTCCAGCTTTTCAAGCCGCTTGATATAATTCTGGACGTTTTCTCTTCTTGCCCCCGGGCGTGAAGCCGAAATCGCGTCCGCGGCCTGCACAAGGCATGCCACAACGGTTTTTGCCTCAACGTCGCCGTGATGGGCGTGAATGGCGTGAACGACAGCTTCGTTCTCTTTGTATTTTTTCGCATACTCAACGCCGAGGTCGATGTGCGAACCATCGAATTCATGGTCAAGCGCCTTGCCGATGTCATGCAGCAAGCCTGCGCGTTTGGCGGTCTTGACGTCCGCCCCAAGTTCCGCGGCCATCAGGCCCGCGAGATAGGAAACCTCAAGGGAGTGGTTCAAAACATTCTGGCCGTAGCTTGTGCGGTATTTCAGACGGCCGAGCAGCTTGATGAGCTCGGGATGAACGCCGTTGACGCCGGCGTCGATGACGGCGCGGTCACCGGCCTGCTTGATGGCGGCATCCACTTCCTTGCGGGATTTTTCGTGCATTTCTTCAATGCGGGCGGGGTGAATGCGTCCGTCTGAAATCAGCTTTTCAAGCGTCAGGCGGGCAACCTCCCTGCGAACGGGGTCAAAGCTTGAAATGGTAATGGCCTCGGGTGTGTCGTCGATGATGAGGTCGACGCCCGTGATGGTTTCAAGAGTGCGGATGTTGCGGCCCTCGCGGCCGATGATCCTGCCCTTCATCTCATCGTTCGGGAGGTTCACGACAGACACCATCGCCTCAGAAGCATGGTCCGCCGCGCAGCGCTGAATGGCGGTTGAAATGACCTCTCTTGCAAGATTGTCGGACTCGTCACGGATCTTTTGCTCATATTCCATGATTTTGACCGCTTTTTCATGCACAAGGCCCTCTTCAAGGTTCTGCATCAAATGCACGGTGGCCTGCTCTTTTGAGAAGCCGGATATGCGCTCAAGCATTTCAAACTGGCCTTTTTTGAGACTGTCCACATCTGCAAGACGCTCGTCCGCATCTTTGTGCTTTTGCGCGAGCAGCTCTTCTTTCTTTTCGATCTGCTCAATTTTTTTGTCAAGAGATTCTTCTTTTTGAATGATTCTGCGCTCCTGGCGCTGCACTTCGCTTCTGCGCTCGCGCAGCTCTTTGTCCGCCTCTGAGCGCTGACGGTGAATTTCGTCCTTAGCTTCTAAAATAGCCTCTTTTTTCTTTTGTTCTGCTTGTGTAACTGCCTGTGTTACGATTCTGTTCGCTTCTTCTGTGGCGGAACCGATTGCGGCCTCTGCTTTGCGCTTTCTGTGAATTCCGCCGGCAATAAAACCGATGATTAGCCCGACAGCAAGTGTTGCGATTGCAATGATGATTGCTGTGGTTCCATTAATGTCCCCCAAAAAATTGCACCTCCTTGATTTGTTTCAGCTTTACAGTAAGGTGCGTTTGCCGCTGTTGGCTTGCTCATATGAAAAGTGACGGGTTATGGTGTGACACCCGGCCCCGATTGCAGCTGCTGTGCATTCGTTAAGGAGAGGTTTTGGGCAGTTTTCGTCATGCGTTTTTTGAGGATTTTCAAGGCAACGAAACCTTGTGAAAAACAAAGGGCAAACATAAATAGCCCTGCTGCAATATAAAAAACCTGCATTGCTTGCATGAAAGCTGCACCCCCTTAAAATTGTAAGCATTACAATGATGCGCATTTGCCTGTGGCGGCTTTCGCTTATGTAAAAGCTGGTGGTTATGGGGTGATCCCCGGAAAATTTTCAGTTACTGTACGCGCGTTAAAAAAACTCATCTTAATTATAACCATGCGCCAGCATGATAACACGGCAATCGTTCGCATATTGACGCATTATCTTGAATATTTTAATACTTTTATTATAATATGTCAATAGTTTTGCCCGAAGTTTGTGCATAAAAATTGTAATACTGCACGGAGATGCCCCCGGTTTTTGTTGCTGCGTTTCACTTTGGGTTGAAAACTCGTGCAAGATATGCTACAATTATAAAGAATAATGGGTTTTGTAATCAAGCCGTGTGGGGAGGGGCGTTTGTGAAAGACAGCGCCGCTTCCCGTTCTGTTTTTATTGTTCCGCACAGGGCGGGGCGCTATTTTTGCGCGAAAAGGCAATACTGTTATTGATGTATCGATGGCATCATATGGAGATATATAGTCAAACCACTTGAAAAGCGATGTGGTATTTGCGGGGAAATTTTTCGTCTGTTTAAAGGGCGTGTTAACACACCCTATGCAGGGAGGCGAAGGCATACTTGCGTATGAAGAGGAGCCTAACGGCAACAGGCGGAAAAAGGGCTGCAAAGACGCATTGGTTTTCAATTGGTTTGACTGTATCTGGGAGGTTTGTTTTGAAAAAGCTGTTGGTTCACATGCGGGGATATTGGCGTGAGAGCATTTTGGGGCCGCTGTTCAAGCTGCTTGAGGCGGTGTTTGAGCTGTTTGTGCCGTTGGTGGTTGCGGCTGTGATCGACCGCGGCATCAGGGGGGGCGACAGGCGCTATGTTCTTTTGATGTGCCTGGTTCTGGTTGCTTTGGGGGTTGTGGGGCTGCTGTCTTCTGTGACGGCGCAATATTTTGCGGCAAAGGCGGCGGCCGGGTTTGCAAAAAAGGTCAAAAGCATTTTGTTTGGGCATGTGCAGAGCCTTTCGTTTTCAGAAATCGACACGTTGGGCACGTCGACCATCATCACGCGCCTCACAAACGACATGAATCAAATCCAAAATGGCGTAAATTTGTTTTTGCGGCTGGTGATGCGCTCGCCTTTCGTTGTATTTGGCGCAATGGTCATGGCGTTCACGATCGATGCGCGCGCCGCGGTGATTTTTGTGGTGGTGATTCCCATTCTGAGCGTTGTGGTTTTTTCTGTCATGCTCACCTGCATCCCGCTTTATAAAAAAATTCAGGGCAGGCTGGACAAGGTGCTCGGCCTGATCAAAGAAAACCTGTCAGGCGTGCGCGTGATTCGCGCGTTTCGCATGGAGGCGAACGAAACCGGCGAGTTTGACCGCCGCAACGAGGCGCTTACGCGCATGCAAAAGCGAGCAGGCCGCTTTTCCGCGCTGATGAATCCGGCAACTTTTATTGTGATTAATATCGCCATTATCTGTTTGATTCGCAGCGGCGCGCTGCGGGTGGATGCGGGCGCGCTCTCGCAGGGGCAGGTGGTGGCGCTGTATAATTTAATGTCACAGATTCTTGTGGAGCTGATAAAAATGGCCACCCTCATCATCACAATGACGAAGGCTGTTGCCTGCGGCAACCGTGTGCAGGACGTTTTAGAGCTTCGCTCGAGCCAAATCTGGCCCGATGTCTCGCCCGAAGAGGCGATCGGCGACCTTGCGGTGGAATTCCGGGGTGTGAGCCTGCGCTATCAAAACGCGGGCGGCAACGCCCTTTCCGGTATTGATTTTGCCGCCAAAAAAGGGCAGACCATCGGCGTCATCGGCGGCACGGGCTCGGGCAAGTCTTCGCTGGTGCATATGATCCCGCGGTTTTATGACGCATACGGCGGCGAGGTATTAGTCAATGGCGTGAACGTGAAAGACTACCCCCAAAAAGAGCTGCGCGCAAAGGTGGGCATTGTACCGCAAAAGGCGGTGCTGTTCGGGGGCACGCTTCGCGAGAACATGCGCTGGGGCGACCCGAATGCCACAGATGAAGAAATTTATGAGGCCCTCACAACGGCACAGGCCAAAGAGGTTGCCGACGCCAAGGGCGGGCTTGATTTTGTGATCGGGCAGGGCGGCAAAAACCTCTCGGGCGGGCAGCGGCAGCGCTTCACGATCGCCCGCGCGCTTGTGAAAAAGCCCGAGATCCTGATTCTTGACGACAGCTCCTCCGCCCTTGATTTCGCGACTGACGCCGCGCTGCGCAGGGCCGTCAAGGCAATGGGCGGGCGGACGACGGTGTTTGTGGTTTCGCAGCGCGCCTCTTCGGTGCAGTATGCTGACCGGATCATTGTGCTCGACGACGGTGAAATCGCAGGCATCGGCACGGCGGAAGAGCTGCTGCAAACCTGTGAGGTTTATAAAGAGATCCATGAATCCCAGTTTAAAAAGGAGGGCGCGGCAAGCGATGCAGGGCAAAAAAAGGCTGAAAAAAACTGAGAAAACAACGCTCAAAAAGGTGTTGCGGCTCGTGGCGCGCTACCGCGCATGGATTGTGCTTTCGTGTGTTTTTGCGGTGTGCACCGTGCTCGCTTCGCTTTATGTGCCCGTGCTTGTGGGCCGGGTGATCGACCTGATTTTTGGGGCCGGTCAGGTGGATTTTGAGGGCCTGACCCGGGTGCTTCTTGCCATTGGCATTGTAGTTGCGGTGTCCGCCGTCTTTCAGTGGTTCATGAGCGCGGTGAACAATCGCATCACCTTTCAGGTTGTGAGGGACATGCGCAAGGCCGCGTTCCACAAACTTGAAATCCTGCCGCTGAAATACATTGACTCCCACCCCCACGGTGACATTATCAACCGCGTGATCTCAGATGTCGACCAGTTTGCGGACGGCCTGCTCATGGGCTTTACACAGCTGTTTTCGGGCATTGTGACCATTGCGGCGACGCTGGTTTTTATGCTTGCGGTCAACTGGCACATTGCGCTTGTAGTGGTGTTTCTGACCCCGCTTTCGCTGTTTGTCGCCCGCTTTATCGCAAAAAAAACCTATGGACTGTTTATGGAGCAGGCTGAAACGCGCGGCGAGCAAAGCGCGATGATCAATGAAACCGTCGCAAACCTCAAGGTGGTGCAGGCCTTTTCTCATGAGGCCCAATCCATGAAGCGGTTTGATGAGATCAACGACCGTCTGGAGGTCTGCTCACGGCGGGCCGCGTTCTTTTCCTCCTTGCCCAACCCGACAACACGCTTTGTCAACAGTGTCATTTATGCCGCGGTGTGCTTCGTGGGCGCCTTCACTGCGATTGCCATGCCGGGGACGCTGAGCGTGGGGCAGTTGACCGCGCTTTTGAGCTATGTGATTCAATACACAAAGCCCTTCAATGAAATTTCAAGCGTCATAACGGAGCTGCAGAACGCCCTTGCCTGCGCCGCGAGAATCTTTGAGCTGATTGAAGAGCAGCCGCAGCCTGAGGACGCGGCGGATGCCGCCACACTGGGTGACATCAAGGGAAATGTGAGGCTTGAGCATGTGGCGTTCTCTTATGTGCCTGAGCGAAAACTGATCACAGACCTGAGCCTCACGGTGAAGCCCGGGCAGCGCATTGCGATTGTCGGCCCCACGGGCTGTGGCAAGACGACCGTCATCAATTTGCTGATGCGGTTCTATGACGTGGACGGCGGCCGCATCCTGGTTGAGGGCACGGACATCCGCGATGCCATGCGCAGGGACGTGCGCGGCGCCTATGGCATGGTGTTGCAGGAAACGTGGCTCAAAACCGGCACCGTGCGAGACAACATCACCCTCGGCAAACCGGGAGCGACACAAGAGGAAGTGATTCTTGCCGCAAAGGCAAGCCACGCGCACAGCTTTATTATGCGCCTGCCCAAGGGCTATGATACCCCTGTGAGCGACGAGGGCGGCAGCCTTTCACAGGGGCAGAAGCAGCTGCTTTGCATTGCCCGCGTGATGCTCTGCCTGCCGCCGATGCTGATTCTCGATGAAGCGACCTCCTCGATCGATACGCGCACAGAGCTGAAAATCCAAAGCGCGTTTTCGCGCCTGATGCAGGGGCGCACGAGCTTTATTGTTGCGCACCGGCTTTCGACCATCCGCGAGGCGGACGTGATTTTGGTCATGCGCGACGGCTCAATTATTGAGCAGGGCAACCACGACGAGCTGCTGCGCCAAAACGGGTTTTACGCGAAGCTCTATAACAGCCAGTTTGCGGTGTGACCAGAGGTCACAAAAATGAGGCGTTGTGGCAGGAGTTTCACAGCCTTTTTGAAAACAATACCAATTCAAGCTCTGAGCTGGTCAGCGCTTTGCCATGAAAATCGGAAAACGCTCCCAGTATCTCCATGTGCCGCTGCGCATAGATCTCTTGCAACTCATGAATGCTGTATAACCGAATCGGATGCGCGCCGTCAAGCAGGGATTTTGGTGCTTCTTCCATCACCTTACCATATCGGAATTGCCGCCCGCCGAAAGACATGCGGCGGGTTGCGGGGTTCCATGAAAATTCCGCGATGGAAAGCTCTTTTTCCCCAGCCTCCCATGTGCGTTTGGGAAAATTCTGTTCGGCGTGTTCAGCGTTGCAGATGTTGATGAAATGACGACCACCGGGCTTGAGCGCACGCGCGGCAACATCAAAAATCTTCAGGTTTTCTGCGTCGTTTTCAAGGTAGCCGATTGCGCCTTCGGCCAGATTCAGCACCACATCAAACTCGTTGCAAAAGCTGAGATCACGAATATCTGCGTGAAGAAATGCCGCGTTGAGCTGTTCTGCTTGTGCTGTCTGCGTTGCGTCCTCAATCAAGGCTTTTGTAATATCCACACCCACAACGCAAAAACCTTTTCGGGCAAAGGACAGCGCATGCCGGCCATAGCCGCAGGCGAGGTCAAGAATTCGTTCGTGGCCGCGCAGAGAGAGTTCGTCGATGATGAATTGCACCTGCGTTTGCGTGTCTTCCACCCAGGACATGTTTTTCATATCCAGCGTCCATGCGTGTTTATACCAATCCGGCTTCGCAGTACTCATAATCTTCTTCCTTTCTTTTGGGGGGCATTGTATGGTCAAACTATATCACACTTTTATTGAATTTTGGGAGTTTTTTATAAATCCTGAAAAAATTTTCTAAAACACTTGAAAATAAGTGAAAGTATGATTATAATAAATAAGCTGTCTTTTGCGTTGCCGGGCTTCGGTTTCGCAAGCGCGTTTTTGTTTGCTGATGTGGCTCAATGGCAGAGCAGCTCATTCGTAATGAGCAGGTTGTCGGTTCGATTCCGACCATCAGCTCCAAAATAAAACACCGAAATTTTCTTGGCATACAAGGGGTTTCGGTGTTTTATTCTTTTGTGCACAGTGCTTATAATTAGACAAAAACACCTGTCGTACTGCAAATTTACTACAGTTTGCAATATTTCAGGTGTTTTGTCGCAGTAAAAGCGGGATATGTCCTTGTTATCCATAAGTAAATTTAAGACTGACACATTCAGCGCGTCTGCTTTTTCAGATGCAATCATGCTCTTTTAAAAAGTTTTTCAGAACAGTAAACGAATAGGTATAGTCTTTCGCAAGCGCAACGGGGTCTTTTTTATCAGTAGCTTTAAAATACTCGGTCAGGGCTGTTTGATACTCCCCGAGTGATATTTTACCCGTCAGAAGCTGATAAAAGTCTATGTTCAGTTCAGAGTGCCGCGGTTGCGATGAAAATATCGCGTCTGTAAATCGCTGCGAAAGCGATTGCGGCGTGGCCTTCGAGTGTTTGGAAAAATACTGAATAAATTCAGACCGGAGCGCTTTTTTATTCTTTATAAAGTCCCGGGTGGAGCGGATTTGGCCTGTGCGCATGGGTTGAAAATGCTCAACCGCATATTCGCAGCATTGTATTACAACTTGATTAAAGGAAATATCCTCAATTTTGGCAATTTCCTCGAGTTGCTCGATAAGATCATCCGGCAGCCGGACAGATTTGTTTGTGTATTCCGGTTTTTTGATAGTAAACATAATGTATCCTCCAAGTATATGCTTATATTGTACCTAATTTGTATACTCGGTTTATACATTTATTATAATACATTGTATTTTTAATATAAAACAGATGTTTATATTGCATAATGAAACCATAAAAAAACCAAAAACTCTTGTTACTTTTACAAATTTACAAAAAATGGAAGTTTATTGTATAATTTATTTAATAAAACAGTTGAAAGGAAGATGTATAGTGGTTTTGGGTTATGCAAGGGTAAGCATAGACAATCAAAGTTTAGACAGGCAAATTGACGAATTAAACAGGTGTAAAACAGATGAAATTTTTACTAAAAATATAAGCGGTGCAAAAACAAAAGACCTGAGTTTGGCAGGCTTTTAAATAAAGTCAGGAAAGGCGACGTCATTGTCATAGAAAACTTGTCAGTTTGAAAGAAAACCTTGACAGACGAGCGAACCATACAACAGGCTTAAAAGCTATATGACGCTAGAAGTCATTCGGTTTCAGACATATGCAAAATATATATTTTATTGCAAGGCATGGCTTTATAAAGCAATATATAACAGAATGGAGAATGTATCGTGACAGAGATAAAATTTAGATGCCGGCAATGTGATACAATCTGGCATGCAACACAGCGGGATATTGCGGAGAATAAAAAGATAAAACGAAATATTACAATGGGAAAGTTTGATAATATGACAACTTTTTCCGTTGATAAAACACTCCGAAAAAATGCTCATATCGCACAGCAGCAGGCGGCATACCGGGATTGGGAACGTTGTCCGAATTGTTATTCCCGAGATGTAGAAAGAATACTAATTGAGATTGGAAACGATGTAAATAACGTGAATATTATTCCGGAGAATCCAGTAGTGCAACCTTCAATATATGCCAATAACACACCGAATTACTACAAAGCACCGGAGAATGCCCTTCCACGCTACAATAAAGCTTCGAATGCTCATATTGACACGCCAAGCATGGCTCTTAAAGTGCTTACTGCTTTTTTTGTGCTTCTCATGCCATATGTCGCGTTGATTGTTATTCCAATAAGAAAGCCTTACTCGCGCTCAACGAATAAGGCATGTATGATATATTGTGCGTTTATGTGTGTTTGGGTGTTTGGGATGATGTTTCATAAAATACCTTCTGCCAACAATGCTCTGCCCGCAGAAACAACAACAGTTAGGAATGAACATATAGAAGAAATCATAAATGTTCAGCAATTTTCTCAGGTTTCCTATAATAAAATGATTGAAATCATGGGTTCTGAACCTGTTGATATTGAAAAATGGTCAAATCCTATCAGCGAAAATGAAAGCCATCCTATGACAATATATGCCTATAAAGTGCCTGAATGGGGCGCTTATGTAGAATTTATGTTTCCTGATGAAGCAGATAAACTGGTTAGAATGAATGTGTTTTCAGAAAAGTATTGGAGTGGCATAGGCAATGATTTTAAAGTGACTGAGGATACCTCTGCCAACTCTCTTTTTGCTATGTTTGGAATAAAACCTAAAAAAGATAACCAATATCCAAATAGTGTCAACTATCGTACAGAAACTTCTCTAAACAGCAAAATAGCGGCCCGATACTTATTAGTGAATCAAAAAATTGATGATTTTTGGGTTAGTAATATGGATGCGGATGCAAAGATAATTAAGGAAGTAAAGATAACCTATAACGATGATTTTTTTGGAGGATATGAACCTTTTAGCTAGTACTCTGTAAAGTCTAAAAGTTTGTAATAATTGCGCTGTTTTTTTTCGTCTGCCAAGGCGACAGCCCACAGGAATACTTGCGTATTGCAAGGGCTGGCAACATAGGCAGGCGGAAAAAGGCGGCGCAGGGATTATGAAGTTTTAGGCTTTACAGAGTACTAGGCCTTGTTTGTAAAATGACAACTTGCCCAAAAGACGGATATTTTTCCACAAATCTGCGTTAAAAAAGCTTGCAATACGGCAAGTATTCCTGCGATTTTTTGCCTTGTTTTGCGAAAAAATCTCTCGCTTTTCGTCAAATTCCTATTTTACAAACAAGGCCTAGAAAACGTCCGGAAAACACATATAAAAATCTTGGATAGATGGGGTTTTGCGTGTGGATGCCGGCTCGTTTTCAAGCTAATTACTATTCTTCCATCGATTCCCGCGCGACGGCGAGCATCAGCTTGATGCGGTTTTCCTGATTCACCTTTGAAGCGCCGGGGTCGTAGTCGATCGGCACGATGTTGGCTTTTGGGTGCATCTCTTTGATTTTTCGGATCATGCCCTTGCCCGCCACATGGTTCGGCAGGCAGCCGAACGGCTGGGCGCAGATGATGTTTTCATAGCCCTTTTCGCAAAGCTCAATCATTTCGCTGGTAAGCAGCCAGCCCTCGCCCATTTTGCAGCCGTGGCCGATGATGCCCTCGCTGAGCGCTTTCATTTCATAGAAAGGGGAGGGGGCGACGAACTGCGACCGGGTTTCCACCGCTTCAATCATCATGCGGTCAATTTTTGCGAAATAGGCCCCCACAATGCGCATGACCCGGCGCAGAAGCCGGGAGCCGCCGTAAAGCCGGTAAGAAACCTCGGTGTTGCTGACGGCATACATCATAAAACCCAGCACGCCCGGCAGCATCACCTCGCAGCCCTGTGAAATTAAAAACTTTTCCAGGCCGTTGTTGCCAAGAGGGGAGTATTTTACATAAATCTCGCCCACAACGCCGACCTTGACCCTTCTCTCTGTTCTGACGGGGATTGCGGCAAAGTCCGCCACAATCGCGTCAAAATTTTTTTTCATGGCTCTGAAAGAATAACATTTTCCCTGATTGATCTGCTCTGTGAGCAGGTCAATCCATTTTTCAATGGTTTTTTCAGTGTCGCCTTTGTTTTTTTCATAGGGGATGACCTGATTTTTCAAAAGCATGATGAGGTCGCCGTAAACAATGCCGATGAGCCCCTTGCGGTACTGCGCAACGGTGATGCGCACACCTTTTCCGCCGCCCAGAATTTCAGAGAAATTCAAAGGCAGCACGGGAATTTGGTCATACCCTGCCTTAATCAAGGCCTTTTTCAGCAGATAAATGTAGTTGGAGGCCCGGCAGCCGCCGCCGGTCTGCGTGATGAGCAGGGCGGTTTTGTTTAGGTCGTACTGCCCGCTGTTCAGCGCGTCGAGCATCTGCCCGATGACAAGCAGCGCAGGGTAGCAGGTGTCGTTATGCACATGCTTCAGGCCCTCGTCAACCACCTGTTTGCCGCTGTTTTGCAGGATTTCGACCAAAAAGCCCTCATTGCGCAGCACGGCCCGCAGCAATCGGAACTGAATCGTGGCCATGTCGGGCACGAGGATGGTATAGTCCTTTTTCATTTCGGACGTAAAAATAACCGGGGCAGTTTCTTTTATCTCATTTTGCATATGTATTCTCCGCTTTTACAGAACCGCAAACAAGCTGCGCAGGCGGATTTTGACCGCCCCGAGGTTTGTGATTTCATCTATTTTCAGCTGTGTATAAATCTTGCCGCTTGCTTCAAGGATACTTCTGATCTCGTCGGTTGTGATGGCGTCGACGCCGCAGCCGAACGAAACGAGCTGCACGAGATTGTAGTTCTCTTTTTGCGCCACATAGTTTGCCGCGGCATAGAGCCGCGCGTGGTAGGTCCACTGGTTGAGAACGTTTACTTTGAAAGGCCTCACGAGGTGGCTGACCGCCTCTTCCGACAAAACAACCGTGCCAAATGAGCTCACAAGCGCGTCAATGCCGTGGTTGATTTCACTGTCGAGGTGGTAGGGCCGGCCGCAGAGCACAATGACGGGAAGCCCTTCCCGCTCCGCCGCGTCCATCAGCTCCCTGCCTTTTCGGCGGATCTGTTCCATGTGCAGCGCATATTCCTCATAGGCTTGCTCCGCGGCTTTTTTGACCTCCTTTAAAGCAAAGGAACCCAAATGCCTTTCAAGGATTTTCTGCATTTTTGCCGGAAAGAACCGCCGCTTGTCGGGCGAGACATAGTCATAAATAAACTTGATATCTTTCGTGCGCCCCATGTTTGCCGCGACGACCTCGGGGTAATACGCGACGACCGGGCAGTTGAAATGATTCTGTGAGAGCCCTTCGTCGAAATTATAAGACATGCAGGGGTAGAAAATGGCGTCCACGCCCCTGTCTATGAGCGTCTCGATGTGCCCGTGCACAAGCTTCGCGGGGTAGCAGACCGTGTCCGACGGGATGGTTTGCTGCCCTTTCAGGAACAAATTGCGGTCGGACATTGGCGATGTGACCACCGAAAAGCCAAGACATGTGAAAAAAGTGTGCCAGAACGGCAGCATTTCATAGAGGTTCAGCGCGAGCGGCAGGCCGAGGGCGCCGCGTTTTGCGCCTGGGGTGGGTTGATAGGTTTGCAGCAGCTCTCGCTTATAGTTCCACAAGTTGTATTCTTTGTTGCCTGTTTGCTTTGCGAGCGGCGTTTCACAGCGGTTGCCGCCGATGAAGCGCCTGCCGCCCGAAAAGGTGTTCACCGTCAGGCGGCAATGGTTTTCGCAGCCCTTGCAGGTGGCGCTTTTGGCTTTGTGGCGAAACTCCTTGAGTTCGTCCGCGTTCAAAAGGGTGCTGGAGGAAGCGCCTTTTTGTTTTGCGTAAAGCGCCGCGCCGTATGCGCCCATCAGGCCCGCGATGGACGGGCGGACGACCTCCCGGCCGATTTCTTTTTCAAACGCGCGCAGCACAGCATCATTGAGGAATGTGCCGCCCTGCACAACGATGTGCTCACCCAAAGAGTCCGCGTTGACCGCGCGGATAACTTTATACAGCGCGTTTTTCACAACGCTGACGGAAAGCCCGGCGGATATATTCTGCACCGAGGCGCCGTCTTTTTGCGCCTGCTTGACCGAGGAGTTCATGAACACCGTGCAGCGGCTGCCGAGGTCCACAGGGCGGTCGGCCAGCAGGGCGATTTTTGAAAATTCCGCCACGTCATAGCCCCACGCCGCCGCGAAGGTCTGCAAAAACGAGCCGCAGCCCGAGGAGCAGGCCTCGTTCAAAAACACGTTGTCGATGCTGCCGTTATGGACTTGAAAGCATTTGATGTCCTGCCCGCCGATGTCGATGATGAAATCCACGGCGGGGTTGAATTTTTTTGCGGCGGTGAAGTGGGCGATGGTTTCCACCACGCCGAAGTCCGCGCCGAACGCGGCCTTGATCATATCCTCGCCGTAACCCGTCGCCGCGCAGGCAAGCACGGGGACGGCGGGGAATTTCTCATAAAGCCGTTCCAGAAAACCTTTTACTGCCTTGACGGGGTTGCCGTTGTTGCCGGCATATTCCGAATATACAATCGCTTCGTTTTCATCCATCGCAACGGCTTTCACGGTGGTGGAGCCGCTGTCTATGCCGATATATAACGCTTTGGGCGCCGCGTTTTCCGCAACTGTCACTTTGTTTTGTTCGTGGCGTTTTAGAAAAGTTTCATATTCCGCTTCATTGCGGAACAGCCGCTCGCAGGCGGCATAGCCCCCGGAGGACTGATAGGACGCAATCTTCGGGATAATCGTTTCAAGCTTCACCGTGCCGTCTGACGGGGCGAAGGCCGCGCCCACCGCCACAAAGAAAAGGGAATTTTCGGGACACACGCCCTTTGTGTTCAGGTGGCAGTCAAACCGCGCGCGCAGCTCTGAAAAAAAGCTCAGCGGGCCACCGAGATACACCACGTTGCCCTCGATCGGGTGCCCCTGCGCCAGGCCGCCGATGGTCTGGTTCACAACCGCGTCAAAAATGCTCGCGGCGATGTCGCTTTTGTTTGCCCCCTGGTTGATGAGCGGCTGAATATCGCTTTTTGCGAAAACCCCGCAGCGTGAGGCGATGGTGTAAAGCTTGTGATAGTCCTTCGCAAGCGCGTTCATTTCAATCGGTTCAATATTTAAAAGGGATGCCATCTGGTCGATAAACGCCCCTGTGCCGCCGGCGCACGAGCCGTTCATGCGCACCTCAAGCCCGCTGCCCGACTGCTCTGAAAGAAAGAGGATTTTCGCGTCCTCGCCCCCAAGCTCAATCACAACGTCCGTTTGGGGCAGCAGCTTTTTGATGGAAAGCCGGGTGGCGTAAACCTCCTGCACAAAAGGAATGCGCAGGCTTTCGGCAAGCCCCATGCCCGCCGAGCCTGAAATGGCAAGGGTGAAGTTCTCTTCTGGGAACTGTGTTGCAACCAGTACGAGCAGCTCCGCCGTCATTTCCGTTATTTTTGAGAAATGGCGTTTGTATTCTTTAAAAATTACCTCGTCCGCGTCGTTTAAAACAACGCATTTGAGGGTGGTTGACCCAATATCGAGGCCGATACGCATGGGTGGTCATGTCCTTTCCGCACTCCATGCCAAAGAGGCATAAAGCAGAGATTCTATAGTTTCGTTTGGTTATAAAATTAATCATTTCGTATGCGTTTAGTATAATATTATATAAATAGGATGTCAATTGCTGTTATAGACTCAAAAAGAACAGATTTGCGGTTACTACTGTGTGTTTTACCCATAAAAGCCGGAATTTTATTATATCGAACAAACAGAGAGAAATGAAAAGCTTGTAACTTTTATTCATTCTGTTGTCATTTTTATATAGCGAATGAATTTAAAAATGTTCAGAAAACAAGTGCAATATAGGATTTCCATGTAGAGGCTGGCCGGTTTTTCAGGTTAATTGACTATATCGGATGCAAAAAAGAAAGAGCGGTATATACCGCTCTTGGCTCCGCATGCCGCAGGATACTAGTTTGTTTTATATGCTTCAATGAGCAGGTTCTCCCTGGTGTTTTGCTTTTGCAGCTCTCGCGCGCGGTAAGAGCGGATGATAAAAGCGTTGTTATTGTCAAAACGGATGGTAATGTTTTTTGTGTATTTGCTTTTGCCCGCAGATTTTGCGTATTCGGTGATAATGAGGCTGGCCCCTGTTTCGCGCAGGGTTTCAAAGGTCGTCATGAAGCCGATGCCGGAGCCGCCCTCGTCCGCATGGGTCGTGATGCGTTTCAGGCCGAGGCTGAGCAGCGTTTCGGGTTCAAAGGGGATGCCGTTATCCTGAATGATGATTTCATAGGATTCCTCAATTTTGCCGATAAAGACAGCAATTCTTTTCGTGTCTGTTCTGGATGCCCCAAGTGCGATGATCGCGTCTTTGATGTGGTCTGAAAGCAGGGTTTCGAGTTTTGTCTGGTTGATGATATGCCTGACCAGATAGGGGATGTTGCCCGCCACCATGAGGTCAAACTCAATATTGTTTTGCAGCGCCACGCCACGCTGGTGCTGGAAGATGCCGTCAAGAAACAGTACGCCGGTGGAGGGCAGGCTGCCGCTTTTGACCTTGTTTTTCAGCAGCAGGTCGGCGCGCGTTTCAAATTTTTGCTCAAGTTCAGATAAAATCTGCAACGCATATTCCTCATGCTCAGAGCCTTTTAACCGCTCGGTGAGGAACGTGCCGATGGTGGTGTGCAAGGCGGGAATGAGGTGATTGTCCTTGTGGATGATGGCGGAAAGCCGCTTGTTCGACTCTGTGAGCTCAAAAATGAGGTCGTCCTGCTCTTTGACTTTGGTGGTAAGGTCAAGAATTTCGGTGTCTTTCACTTTGTCTATGTAAAGGGCGGACATGTTTTTTCTCCACCAGGTTATGATGCCAACGGCGAAGACAAAGACTGTCAGTATAAGAAAAACTGAGAGAAGGTGGGGAATTCCAGATTCACTTATGACAATAACCGCAAACATAGAAACCATATAAATTAGGATATCAAAGATAGTAAATTTATCACGATATAAAAAGGGCAAGCCGTTACGAAACCGTTTTATTCTAAACAAAATGATTGCCATACCTATTTGAAGCGGTGATGCTATGGCAATGCTCACGAAATCAGAGATAGGAGGTAGGTTCAGAGCATATGTAATATATGTTGGAAATAAAGCAATAACTATGGATATTAACATCAAAATATAACTTACGCCCAATGAAAGGGTAGAGATACGGATAGATGTTTTCAAATCTTTCTTCGTTTTTAAACGAATCAAAATCAAGAAAAAGAGAATTAAAATGAACAGAGACACAGCGCCAATATACGCTCGACTATTTATGGAGATATCCATGATTATGCGTATTAAGAACATTATTATGCCTATAGACAAGGACAAGATTATATCCGTGAAAACGGAAAGTCTTCCTTGTTGTTTGATGCTTTTTCTGATGATATAGCTGCTGCAAAACGATAGGGTAAAGTATTTTATGAGTGTTTCCATTTCATGTCTCCAAATTAAAATTATCTAAAGCAAAGAATAAGCTGTTCATAAAAATTCATGTGTTTATTATTGATTATCTTCTTTTTTTATAAAATTGTCTATTTTTATTAGAATAGCGCATATCTTGTCAAAAAACCTAATAATATACAGAACGATAAAACAAATATATCATAAACTACGCAAAAAAAAACACCTGATTTCGAAAAATATCTAAATCAGGTGTTTTTTTTTGTAAGATTACTTATGTTTTTTGGTTTCATGTTATCATGTAATTTAATCGAAGAATATAGGATTGGCTGCCAAGTTTAGATGAAAGAATAAATATTAGAATTAATAACCGAGAAGTCTTTTGATAGCTTCTAAATAGCGAATGAGAGCTTCCATCGTTTTCCCTCCTTTGCAGTAACATTGTTTAACACTATGTTACTGCATAAGGGGACTTTTTCCGCTTGTTTTAAGTTGTTTCTTTCTATTTTTCTGTTTTTTGTCAAAAAATTCATATATGTGCTGAAAAACGACAAGTGGTTGTTTTATATTTTTATCATTTCATTTTCAAACCAACGCAAACCAACAAAAACCAACAATTTTTACCGCAAGCTTTTTTGCAGTAAAGTAACTATACTCATAGATACAAAGAAAAGGTTTTCATAAGGCCCGTGCGGTCCGGCCGCCGTTCTTTATTATATTCGCAGCTCTTCTGTTTTTGATTGCATGCCGGAAATATTTGAAAATATTTTGCGACTTTCTTGAAATATTAATAAATTTATTGGCAAAATGAATAATATTTTTTTTGATTTTAAGTTTATTCAAAATTTTTTCTGATTATGTATTGAATACTATAATCTCAAAACCCGCTTTCTTTTTGTAACCCCAAACTCGTAAATCAATTCATCAATTCATGCAGCAAGGCCAAATGAAGAAAGGTGCAGCAAATGAAAACAAGTCACGCCATTGAGAACGCAACCATATTGGAGCTCTGCAAATTCTTGGATGCCGACAAAAGCAAAATAAACGCCGCTTTCTCAAGTGAGCTTGATTTGCAATATATTCTGGGCCAGCTGCTGTTTAACCGTATCGGCGGGGTCGCATATTACACCTTGCGGGAATGCGGGCTGCTGCCTGAGATCAGCAAAGAGTTTCGCAACCCTTTAAAAATGGTCTATGAAAGCTCCATTGAAAAAACAAAGAGCTTTCTTGCCGCCGAAAACATGCTGGCGGAATTGTTCAAAGGGCTCAAGGCCGATATGGCTTTGCTCAAAGGCGCTTATCTCGCACAGCTTTATCCGAAGGGGTTGCGTATCTCCAACGATTTTGACCTTTTGATCAAAAAGCATGATATTGAGGATTTTTCGTTTCTTCTTTTAAAAAGCGGTTTTGAGCAGGGATATTTGGAGGACGACGTCTTCAAGCGGGCCAAGCGTGATGAAGTGATTTATGCTTTCATGAGTCAGGGCGGGAGTGTTCCCTTTGTCAAGCGCATCGGCCTGCCGCAGCTTGAATATATGGCGATTGACGTGAGCTTCGCACTGGGTTTTCAAACGGCAAAAAACAGCGAGTCCGCCAATCATCTTTTGCAGAACACCGAAAAGCTGATCGTGACCGACCACGGCCTGCTGCCCACCCTTTCAAAGGTTCTGTTTTTGGTGCATTTGTGCGCGAATCTCTATAAAAGGGCGGCGACCTATGACCTGGTCGGCAAAAAAAGAGACATATCGCTGTATCGTTTTTGTGATATTTATTTGTTCATTACCACCTTCATGCACCATGACTTTGCCGCGGAACTGATTGACGCGATTGAAGAAATGGATCTGCATCAGGAATGTTATTTCGCACTGCATCACACCCGCAGCCTGTTCGGGCTGCACAACAAGTTTTTGGATGCCGTTCTTGATACCATTCAGCCGGAAGACCTGAGTTTTATGAATCAAGTCTTTGATGCAAGCACCCAAAAAGTTTTTCAATATGAAACGGATTTTTCGGGATATGTGTTTCACGCCAACCGGATGTCTTTGTTGAAAGAGGTATAAAAAATGGAAAAACTCAGGTTCAAGAGCAATATAAGCGAAGGCGACCAAATCATTTTTTGCGGCCCATATGGCAGGGGCAGGGCATCGATTCTAAATTTGTTTCAGGATTATCTTGCAAAAAACAATCTTGAGGTGAGCCTCATTAAACGCCCGTCTTCCACTGCCCGCAGCTTTGAGAATGTGCAGGTGAACACAAGAAGAGAGGACTATGACGATTACCTCAGCTTGTCACTGATGGCTTCCATGGCAGTGAGCAGCAATGTCATTAAAGATAAGATCCTTGAGTTCATCGGCGAAGTGAGCGAGCTTGAGGACATTGACGCCAACGGTTTTTGGCTGAAAGAGGATTTCGGGCTGGACGATTGGACGCTGACGCAGCTGATTGTTTTGACGGAAGAGTATTTTGAAATCAAATTCGACCTGTTTCTTCTCGACTGCGAGCGGTTGAAAACGTTGGATGATATCTGTCATATTGCCGAGATTACAATCGAGAGGCAATAAAGCTGAGTAAAGTGTTTTTTGAAGCAGACCGGCTTGCTTGTGCCGAAATGCTTTGCTTCTGAAGAGGTTCTTATTTGCATGAACATCTGAACCCATCGTCCCCGTGCACCGTTTGCGAAAGGCCCTTTTGATTTGCATTGGTGTCACTCATCCCGGATTCTGCGAAAGAGAGGTCACAATCATGGGAATGCTAGTTGATTATTTAGTTGCCAAACTGATCTGGAACAGCCACAGCTGCATCACAGAGGGCGGCACAACCATAACCTATGCCGAATTTCTTGACAAGGCGGAGTGCCTTGCCTCAAAGCTTTCAGACAAGCATGTCTATGGCGTTTTGTGCGCGCAGGAGTTAAATACCGCAATCGGTATTTTTGCCTGCCTGCTTTCGGGCGCCACCGCCGTGCCTTTGTCTTACCGGTATGGGCAGGCGCATGCGGACAGCATCATCGAGTGCTCAAACCTGCAGTGCCTGATCACAGACGACGGCGGGAACGCTGATGTGATGCTTCTCTGCCCGCGCCCCTGCGCAAAGCGCAAGGCGCTTGCTGACATTGCGCTGATTCCCTATTCGTCTGACCTTTCAGACAATCTTAAGGGCGTGATGCTCACCGAAGAAAGCCTGTATTATAATCTTGTTGATATTGAGAACCAGTTTTATATGGAAGAGGAAGATTCCATTCTCATCATTCGTCCGCTGTATCACTGCTCTGTGTTTACCGGTGAGTTTTTGGCGGCGATGTCTGCCGGGGCGCACATTCATTTCTACAGCAAGCCGTTCTTCCCGCAGGTGATTGCCAAGGAAGTGTTTGATAAGTCCATCACTGTTTTGGGCGCAACGCCCTCGGTCCACGGGCAGTTGTGTGACTTTTTTGCAAAGTTCAGCCGCAAAGTTCCGCTGAAAAAAGTGGTTTCGAGCGGCGAGAGCATGACAAAGGCGGTCGCGGACAAAATGCTGCGGCTGTTGCCGGCCACAAAAATATACAGCTCCTATGGCCTGACGGAGGCCTCCCCCCGTGTTGCGCTTTTGAACCCCGACCTGTTTGAGAAACATTACAAGTCCGTCGGCGCCCCGCTTGCGCATGTGGAAGTTATGGTCACCGATGAAATCGGCAACGCCCTGCCCGCAAATGCGGACGGCGAGCTGCTGGTCAGAGGCGAGGGTATGATGTCCGGGTTTTATTTGAACGCGCAGGAAACGGAGCATGCTGCGGCGAACAGCTGGTATCACACCGGCAAAATCGGTTGCCTTGATAAAAAGGGTCTGCTGTATGTGAAAAAGCGCAGCGAGAACATGATCGTCCGTGCGGGCAGGCGGATTTTGCCGCATGAGCTGGAGAGTGTTTTGACCTCACATGCAAAAGTTGCGGACGCTGCCGTCTATGAGGCAAGCGACAAGCGCTCTTTGAGAAAAATCACAGCGGATGTTGTGAGCGAACCGAGTGTTTCAAAAAAGGATATTTTGAACCTTTGCAGGGAGGGCCTGCCTTCCTATGCCGTGCCGGATGTGGTTAATTTTGTGGACTATATTCCCCGCAACGGCGCAGGGAAAGTAATTCAGCGGTGTGGTGACTCTTAAATGAGGGAAAAAGAATATAAATTTGTTTTGAACCAGGAAGAGTTCATGAAGATCGTGTATTTGTTGGGCATGTTTTATCCCAACGCCCGCATGCAGACTATCGTGCAGACCAGCCATTATTATGACACAAGCTATTTAATGCTGTTTCACAAGGGCGATACGCTTCGCATCAGAGAGAGCGGAGGCGTGTGCAGGATCGAAATAAAACGCTTTGTTTCTGAGAGCGGCGAGCTGCGCATTTGTGAAAAGAGCGGTTATGAAATTGACACGGTGCCCGAGCTTTTGCACGGGAGCCAGTTTGAGGCGCTTGGCGATGTCGCTTATAAAAGAATCGGCGAGCTGCACACGGTTCGGCGGCGGTTTCAGCTGCCGGGGGGCATATTTATCGACTGCGATGAAAACACCTATTTGTCAACCACCGATTATGAAATTGAAGTGGAAATCGGGCAGGTTTTTCCGTATGGCTTTTTGGGCGAGCTGGTCAGCAAATATAAAAATCAAAAGCCGAGGCCAAAATACGCCCGCTTTGTTGAAGAATTTTTAATGCAAAGCGTGGGGCGGCACGAGATTTGATTCATTTTTTTGCGTGTGCGGGCATAAAAAAGCAACCATACTGCCGTTTGAAAGCCAACAGTATGATTGTCCTGTTAGAATCAGGATAAAACGCGAAGGTCAAATATCATCATAAATCGTGTTTGATTTTTTCTGCGTGATGAAACAAAAACTCCATGATCGTGGGCACGCCCCGCGTGGGATTGATGCGCGCGGTGTAATATTTCAGCAGGTCTTCGATCGCCGAGGTGCGCCAGGCATAGTTGATTGCGTTTTGCATCGCCCGTTCCACACTCGCGTCACTTTTTTTGTTGGCCTTGGCAAGCTCCGCGATGATTTTTGCCTCAGGGTCTTCAATCAAAATCACGATGCCGTCGCGAAGGTATTTTCGGCCCTTCATTCTGGGACTGATGCCGATCAGGTCAAATTCTGTGTTGATGCGTTTTGTGATTTTTTTCATAATTTCAGACGGCTCTTCAGGAATATTGAGATAGTCAGGCGTGTTTTTGCTCGCAACGGTGCCGTGGATGATGTGCTTGATTTCCAGCAAAAAATCAATGACGGTTTTGGAGCTGTAGTCGGACTGGATTTTTGTCATGATAAAATCAGCGCCGTATTCCCGTGCCTGCGCATGTGTGATCTGGCTGATGTTGTTGGTCGTGACCAATATGTATGGCTTTTGCAGCTTGGATTCTTTGAGCTGCTTCATGAGTGAAATGCCGTTGCCGCCGCCAAAGTGCAGCTCAAGGTCCAAAATCACAACCTCAGGCTTGAATTTTTCAATGAGGTCAAAGGCTTCTATTGCGTTGTTTGTTGAGCCGATTAAATAAATCAGATCCTCATGCTTTGCGGCTTCGTTGGCCATGGCCTCGTTAGCGGCCTGATCATCTTCAACAATCAATAACGTCAGTTTTTTATCCATGCGTATGACCATCCTTTCTGTTCGAGGCGGAAACTGTGGGCGGTGTGTTTTGAATTTTTCTGCCATGCCGTATGATATAATAGATTCAAAATCAAAGATTTTGAATCATTGGAAGAATGCTGACGAGGCTTTTTGTGTCACAAATATTCTTTTTTGGATTCAAAAATAGGGGTCAAACCTATTATATCACTTTTTTCCTTATTTTTCTATATATTCTTTATAAAATTATCTTGAACAATGTTATATTTTTTAAGAATTTTCTGTTTTTTGCAGAACATCATCTGTGGCATTGCGAAAATGCAAACGGTTTCTTTTGTTCCCCCGAGCGTATCCTGTTTCATCCTATAAATTATTCATCTTCAAACCTACACTCCTTCTCTAGCAGCCCGAGCCCGTCATGTGAAAGCATGAGGGGCTCGGGCTGTTTTTTTTATGCCATAGTGCAAAAGCAACAAATATAAAAAATGAGCGGATAAGTGCTTTACAAAGCGGAAAGTTTTGTGTATAATAAAGGAATGCCAAACATATGTTTTGTTCTTTTTGCTGGAAACTTCTGACAAGGCTGAAGGAAAGGGTTTGGGGTTATGGATGCGGAAAAAAAGCAAAAAAATACGGGTGACCACGCGGGCCACCGCGAACGTATGCGCCACCGCTTTATGGCGGAGGGGCTTTCTGCGTTTCAGCCGCACAACGTGCTTGAAATGCTGCTGTTTTTTTCTGTGCCGCGGGCAGACACAAACGAAATTGCCCACCGGCTGCTGCGCGAGTTCGGTTCGCTTTCGGGCGTGTTTGACGCGCCGCTTGAGTCGCTGAAAAAAGTGGAGGGCATCGGCGAGCATTCGGCAATCCTCATAAAAATGATTCCCGAGCTTTGCAGGCGCTATCTGGATGACTATTCTGCGGCTGTGAAAACCATCGGCAGCTCGGAAGAGGCGGCGGATTATCTCATTCCAAAATTCATCGGCTATACCTCTGAAATTTTTTACATGCTGTGCCTTGACAATAAAGGCAACATCAAAAAATGCAGCCTGATTTCTGAGGGAGGCTTTAATTATACGGACGCGAATACCAGAAAAATCATGGAGGAGGTCATCAGCACGAACGCGACCTCTGTGATCCTTGCCCACAACCACCCCCATGGCGTGGCGGTGCCCTCAAAGGCCGACGGCGCGGTGACAAAGCAGGTTTCGGAGTTGCTGGCGGGCATTGACGTGCGGCTGGTTGACCATATCATTGTTTCGGGCGAAGAGGCCTTTGCAATGGCCCGCAACCCGAAATATGCCGCGTGTTTTTCGTCTTACCGGATCATCAAAAAGGTTTCAGACAATGATTTTTAATGGGTGTGCAGTCCATACTAAAAGGGAACAACGCAGGGCTGAAGGAGAAGACAATGGACAAGTTTGTTTTAAAATCAAGTTATGAGCCCACGGGCGACCAGCCGCAGGCGATTGAGGCGCTTGTGGACGGGCTTCAAAGCGGCTTTCGCGAGCAGACGCTTTTGGGCGTGACGGGTTCCGGCAAGACCTTCACCATGGCAAACGTAATTGCGCGCCTGAACCGCCCCACATTGATTCTGGCACACAACAAAACTCTTGCCGCGCAGCTTTGTTCGGAGTTCCGCGAGTTTTTTCCCAACAATGCGGTGGAATACTTTGTTTCCTATTATGACTATTATCAGCCCGAGGCCTATGTGCCGACGACTGACACCTATATTGAAAAAGAATCTCAAATCAACGAAGAGATCGACCGCCTGCGCCACTCGGCGACCTGTTCGCTTTCAGAGCGGCGGGATGTGATTATTGTGGCGAGCGTTTCGTGCATCTATACCCTCGGCGACCCGATCGATTACCGCGAAATGGTCATCTCCCTGCGCACGGGCATGCAAAAAAAGCGTGACGACCTCATAAAAAAGCTGATTGCGATTCAATATGAGCGCAATGATATTAATTTCATCCGAAACAAGTTCCGCGTGCGGGGCGATGTTGTGGAGGTTTTTCCGGTGTATTCGGGGGGAGGCGCCTTTCGCATTGAGTTTTTCGGTGATGAAATTGAGCGGATTTGCGAAATCAATCCTTTAACGGGCGAGGTGCAGAACACCGTTTCACATGTGGCAATCTACCCCGCATCCCATTATGTTGTTTCAAAAGAAAAAATGGAAGAGGCTATTTCTGACATTTACACCGAAATGGAGGAGCGCGTGGCCGAATTTGAGCGGCAGGGCAAGCTGATTGAGGCGCAAAGAATTCGCCAGCGCACCGAATATGACATGGAGATGCTGCGTGAGACGGGCTTCTGCAGCGGCATTGAAAACTATTCGCGCGTGCTGTCGGGCAGGCCGCCGGGGGCGTCGCCCTTCACGCTGCTTGATTATTTCCCCGACGACTTTCTTTTGTTTGTAGACGAGTCGCATGTGACGCTGCCGCAGGTGCGCGGCATGCACGGCGGCGACCGCTCAAGAAAGGACAACCTTGTTTCTTTCGGCTTCCGCCTGCCATCGGCCTATGACAACCGCCCGCTGATGTTTGACGAGTTTTATGAAAAGGTGGGCCAGCGGGTGTTTGTGAGCGCCACGCCCGGCGCGTTTGAGCGTGAGGTAAGCGCGCGGATCGCCGAGCAGCTGATTCGCCCCACCGGGCTGATTGACCCCTCTGTGAGCGTGCGGCCCGTCGACGGGCAGATCGACGACCTCATCAGTGAAATCGGGCTGCGCACACAGCGCAGTGAGCGTGTGCTGGTGACGACGCTCACACGCGATATGGCGGAGAAACTGACGGAATATCTTGAGGATTTCGGCATTCGCGTGCGCTATATGCATTTCGGAATCGACACCATCGAACGCATGGAAATCATCCGCGATTTGCGCCTTGGGGAGTTTGACGTGCTGGTGGGCATCAACCTGCTGCGCGAGGGCTTGGATTTGCCCGAGGTTTCGCTCGTGGTGATTTTGGACGCGGACAAGGAGGGCTTTTTGCGCTCCGAAACCTCGCTGGTGCAAACCATCGGCCGTGCCGCGCGAAACGACCACGGCGAGGTGATCATGTATGCCGACACCGTCACCCCATCGATGGAAAACGCCCTGCGCGAAACGAACCGCCGCCGCGAAAAGCAAATGGCCTATAACGATGCGCACGGCATCGTGCCGAAGACCATCATCAAAGAGGTGCGGGATATTATTGAAATCTCTTCAAAAGATGAGGTGGAGGGCACCATTTCCAAAAAGCTCACGAAAAAAGAGCGTGAGGAGCTGATTGTGAAGCTCACGGCGGAAATGAAAGCCGCCGCGAAAATCCTTGAGTTTGAGCACGCGGCTTATCTGCGTGACAGAATCGAGAAACTGCGGCAGGGCAAAAACGCCTAAACGGATATTTATGGAATCAAACAGGCTGAAAACACGGCTTGTTTCGCGGCGTGGCTGCGATATTTGGGAGGATACTTGTGCAAAAAAATCTGATTGTGAAGGGTGCCAGAGAGCACAATTTAAAAAATGTAAACATTGAAATTCCGCGCGACAAGCTTGTGGTGTTCACGGGTCTTTCAGGCTCGGGTAAATCCTCGCTCGCCTTTGACACGATTTATGCCGAGGGGCAGCGGCGCTATGTGGAGTCGCTTTCTTCTTATGCGCGGCAGTTTCTGGGGCAGATGGAAAAGCCGGATGTGGACTATATTGAAGGGCTGTCGCCCGCGATTTCAATCGACCAGAAAACAACCTCCAAAAACCCGCGTTCCACGGTGGGCACGGTGACGGAAATTTATGACTACCTGCGCCTGCTGTATGCGCGCGTGGGCATTCCGCACTGCCCCGAGTGCGGCAAAGAGATCCGCCAGCAGACGGTCGACCAAATGGTGGACAAAATTCTTGAGCTGCCCGAGGGCAGCCGCATTCAGGTGATGGCGCCCGTTGTGAAGGGGCGCAAGGGCGAGCATGTGAAGGAACTGGACTCCGCGCGCAAGTCCGGCTTTGTGCGCGTGCGGGTAGACGGCAGCGTCTATGACCTTTCAGAAGGGATTTATCTTGACAAAAATAAAAAACATACCATCGAAATTATTGTGGACAGGCTTGTTGTGAACGCTGAAATCAGAAGCCGCCTTGCCGACTCTTTGGAAATCTCCCTGAAGCTTGCGGGCGGTATTGCCCTTGTCGCGGTGGTGGACGGTGAGGAGATGCTCTTTTCACAGAACTATGCCTGCCCCGAGCACGGCTTTTCGATGGAGGAGCTCACGCCGCGCATGTTTTCGTTCAACAGCCCCCATGGCGCCTGCCCCACCTGCTCGGGCCTGAGCTTTTTTATGAAAGTGGACCCGGATCTTGTGATTCCCAACCAAAACCTTTCGATTTTGGAGGGGGCCATCCGCGCGAGCGGCTGGACGGTGACTGAAAACGGCACCATTGCCCGCATGTATTATGAGGGGCTTGCCAAACACTACGGCTTTTCGCTGACGGAGCCTGTGAAAAAGCTGCCGAAAAAAGCGTTGGATGTGTTGCTTTATGGCACAAAGGGCGCAAAAATCAAGCTGGAGCGCACCATGGACTACGGGACCGGCAGCTATGTGCATGATTTTGAAGGCGTCGTGAACAACCTTGAGCGCAGATACAACGAAACCTCCAGCGACTGGATGAAATACGAGATTGAGCAGTTTATGACCGTCTCCCCCTGCCCCGACTGCGGTGGCGCGCGCCTTAAAAAAGAAGTGCTCGCGGTGACGGTGGGCGATATCAACATCGACCGCTATACCTCCATGTCGATTAAGGACGCGCTGGAATTCACAAACAGCCTGCGGCTGAGCGAGCGAGACATGCGTATTGCCGACTTGATTTTAAAAGAGATCAAGGCGCGTTTGGGTTTTCTTTCGAGCGTGGGGCTGAATTATCTGACCCTTGCGCGCTCTTCGGGCACGCTTTCGGGAGGAGAGAGCCAAAGAATCCGCCTTGCGACGCAAATTGGTTCTTCACTGATGGGCGTAATTTATATTCTTGACGAACCGAGTATCGGCCTGCACCAAAAAGATAATGCGAAGTTGTTAAAGACGCTGAAAAGTCTGCGCGACATCGGCAACACCCTCATCGTCGTGGAGCACGATGATGACACGATGCGCGCCGCGGATTATATTGTGGACATCGGCCCCGGCGCGGGCATTCACGGCGGCGAGGTGGTGTGCGAGGGCACGCTCAAAGACATCCTTGCCTGCAAGGAATCTGTCACCGGGCAATATTTGAGCGGCCGTCGCAAAATTCCCGTGCCCGCTGAACGCAGAAAAGGCAACGGCAAATTTTTGGAGGTTCTGGATGCGCGTGAGAACAACCTGCGGGGGGTGGACGTTCGAATTCCCCTGGGTATGTTCGTGTGCGTGACGGGCGTTTCGGGCTCGGGAAAATCTTCGCTTGTGAACGAGATTCTTTATAAGCGTCTTGCGACCGAGCTCAACGGCGCAAAAAAAACGTGGGGCAAGCATTCTGAGATGCGCGGCATTGAGCAGCTTGACAAGGTGATTGACATTGACCAGTCGCCCATCGGGCGCACGCCGCGCTCGAACCCCGCCACTTATACGGGCGTGTTTACGGATATCCGCGAGCTGTTTGCGCAGACAAGCGACGCGAAAATGCGCGGTTATCTGCCCGGGCGGTTTTCGTTCAATGTGGCAGGCGGGCGATGCGAGGCCTGCCAGGGCGACGGCATCGTAAAGATTGAAATGCATTTTCTTGCCGATATTTATGTGCCCTGCGAGGTCTGCAAGGGCGCGCGCTACAACCGCGAAACCCTTGAGGTGAAATATAAGGGCAAAAATATTTATGAAGTGCTGGAAATGACGGTGGAGGAGGGGCTTGAATTCTTTTCTGCCATGCCCAAAATCAAGCGCAAGCTCCAAACCCTGTTTGACGTGGGGCTCGGTTACATTAAAATCGGTCAGCCCGCCACAACGCTTTCAGGCGGCGAAGCGCAGCGGGTGAAGCTTTCAACAGAACTCTCAAAGCGCGCCACGGGCAAGACGATTTATATTCTTGACGAGCCGACGACAGGGCTGCACACGGCGGATGTGCACAAGCTTGTGGAGGTGCTGCAAACCCTTGTGAGCACCGGCAACAGCGTTGTGGTGATTGAACATAATCTCGATGTGATCAAAACCGCGGACTATATCATTGATTTGGGGCCGGACGGCGGCAATGCGGGCGGCGAAATCGTTGCCCGGGGCACGCCCGAAGAGGTGGCGCGGGCCAAAGGCAGCTACACAGGCGAATATTTGAAAAAGGTCTTGACAGACAGCTGATTTCAGGCTTTAATAAAAGTTATGCATTATGTGAATGTGTCATTTTTAGAGGGATGTCAAAAGTCTGAAAGATAAATATTTTGCATTACAGAGAAAGGGTGGTCAAAAAATGTCTAAAAAGTTTCGTGTTGCGATCATCGGCTGCGGCACCATCGCGCACAGCGCGCATATCCCGAATTATTTGAAGATTGAGAATGTGGAGATTACTTATTTCTGCGACATTATTCCCGAGCGGGCGGACGAGGCTGTGAAAAAATACGGCTGCGGCAAGGCGGTGTATGACTACCGTGAGCTTCTCGGCGCCGAGGACATCGACGTTGTTTCGGTTTGCACCCACAATGACTATCATCCGGTTGTTTCAATTGACTTCATGCGCGCGGGCAAAGACGTGCTTTGTGAGAAGCCCGCTGCGAAAACCCTTGCCGAAGTGCTCGACATGCAGAAAACGGCGCGGGAAACCAGGCGCATGCTCAGCATCGGCGTGTGCAACCGTTTCGGCACGGCGGTGAATAAAATCAAAGATTTGATCGATAACGGCGACCTTGGCGAGGTGTATCATGTTTACACCGCGTTTCGCCGGCAGCGTTCGATTCCCGGCCTCGGTGGCTGCTTCACCCGCAAGGATAGCGCGGGCGGCGGCGTGCTGATTGACACGGGCGTGCATTACCTTGACCTGATTCTCTATTGTTTGGGTGAGCCGAAGCTGCTTTCGGCCTCGGGCAAAGCTTATAATAAAATCGGGTGGGACATCCAAAACTATGTCTATTCCGGCGGTATGTGGGCCGAGCACACGGCTGATTTTGAAAACGGTGTGTTTGATGTGGACGACGCGGTAACAGGTCTGATCCGGACGGAAGGCGCAACCATTTCTTTTAACGGCGCATGGGCGCAGAATATTGCCGAGAGTGAGAATTATATTGATTTTCTTGGAACAAAAGCCGGTGTTCGCCTGGCCTATTGCGGCAATTTTAAATTCTATCACATTAAAAACGGCATGCTGATGACCAGTGAACCGGCCTATAACACCAAGGATTTTTATGAGGAAGAGATTCGATCTTTCCTTGAGAGCACGGTTACAAGAGAGCCGAACCGCGCTTCGATTGACCATTTTGTGCCCACCGCAAAGATTTTGCAGGGCATTTATGATTCGTCTGACCAGAACAGGGAAGTGACGCTTTAAACGACAAACAAGGCTGCTGCGCTGAGGTTTTCAGCTGCAGCAGCCTGATTGATAATGAAGGTTTTGATTTTTACAAGAGAAAGGATAGCGATAATAATGAACACCGTTTTGTTCACCGCGGCGCCCTTTGGCAAGATTGGCATTGTTTCAAACGGCGAGGCAATCACAAGGGTCTTGTTTTCTGCCGCGGCTTTGCCTGAAAACTGCCTGCTCGGCAAAAAAAATGCCCTGCTGCTGGATGCCGAGGCCCAGTTGCAGGAATATTTTCACGGTGAGCGCAAGCGGTTTTCTGTACCGCTGTTTTATGAAGGCACCGATTTTCAGCAGGTTGTCTGGTCGGCCCTGCGAAACATCCCCTATGGCACGACCTGCTCTTATTCTGACCTGGCCAAAGCAATCGGCAACGAAAAAGCTATGCGTGCGGTCGGTTTGGCGAATAACAAAAATCCGCTGCCGATTTTCATTCCCTGCCATCGTGTGATTGGTAAAAACGGCAGCCTGACAGGCTATGCGGGCGGTCTGGATGTTAAAAAATATTTGCTGAACATAGAAAAATGAAAAGGATAATAATAACAATTATTGAAATATATTCAAAAAATGTATAAAAAAGGAAATTGTTATATAAAACAAGAAAATTCGATTTATACATCCCGGTTTTGTCTTTTCCTGTGAAATGACAAAATTTTATTGCACCGAAACGTGAAATCAAATTCAAGAATTATTTATATGAGCTTTTTTTCAGTTGTCTTCTTCCTGGCTTATCTTTTTTAACGCGTTTATAGCGGCGTCCTTGTCGCGAATCACCCTGAACAGAATCAAAATATCCTGCTCAATTTTACTGATGGATGATAAAAAGTCATCATCCGCTTTATTTTGTTTGGTTTCTTCATAAAAATGGGATTCATCCTCAAGCACGTTATCATGGATTTTGGCATTGCCGAGAATGCAGTCAATGGGAACGTCATAAATGCGTGAAAGCTTGGAAAGAATGCCGACGTTGGGAAGATGCTTTCCGTTTTCATAATACGCATAGGTTGACCGTTCAATATTTAAAGCGTCGGCGACTTGCTGCTGTGTTAATTTGTTTGCTTTTCGGTAATCCTTTAATTTTTTCTTTATCACGTTAACTGCTCACCCTCTTTCCTCTGTAAATCTCAAAATAAAGGCCTCGCCTGTAAAGCGAGACCGTTATTTTCAGGAAAACTGCCGCCCAAAGAAGACAATAGCTCTTTGGAAAGTATAATTCTCCAGAAGGATTGTCTTCTTTAGAGGCTGTTTTTCATTGGACTTTCTGTTTTTCAAAGGGATTAGTCTTCTTTGCCAACAAGCCAATTGATGGAAACGCCCAGAGTTTCGGCAATTGCTACAAGCTCATAATCCATGACGCTGCGAAGCTGGCCTTCTAATTTTGAAAGGCCGGAAGCGTTGAGATCAATGCCTTTTACCTGAAGCTGGGTCAGAAGATCCTTTTGCTTCATGCCAATCGCTTTTCTTCTTTGTTCGACTTTTGCACCGACAATATTTCTGGTGCCGAGTGCTTGTTTTCTTATTCTCATCTATTATTCCTCCCAATAAATAAATGTTGGCTACATAATAGCATATTGGAAATACAATTGCAATAGATTTTTTTAAACAAATTTGTTGTAATTGTTTCCAGCCTGATAAAACCCCCAATATTACGTTGTTTATGCAACACAATATGCTGTTTTGATAAGATTATTTGTTTAAAATATATAAATAATTCTTGATATTAATATGAAATTTCAGCTTTTTGATGTGTGAAAAAAGGGGATAAGGCATCGAATTTTTCTTGTTTTTTCTGTTTAAAGCTTGTTATCTCGGTTTTTCTCGATACTTTCACCTCTTTTTCAAAGACGGTATTATAAAATGAGCAGATAGCAGGAAATGCTTTTAAAAATGAGGATTCTTTGTTTTTATTACAACGTTTTTAAAATGGTGATGTTTTCATCAGGTGGAAAATAATATTCTTTTATACTGATAAAACAATACGAAAAAGTAAAAATGAAGAGCATGTGGTTCTTTTTTGAACCAATATCACTTGAAAGGAGAGATTTATTTGAACATGAATCATGAAAAGAGAAGCCGTCTTGCGTTGATGGACTTCTATGAGCTTTCTTTGGCGAACGCTTTTTTTTCAGAAGAAATTGACGATACTGCCGCATGGTTTGACATTTTTTTTCGTCCCTCGGCTGACGTCACGGGGTTTTGCATTATGGCGGGGCTGGAGCAGGCGGTGGACTATATTGAATCGCTGCGGTTTTCACAGGAGGACATTGCTTTTCTGCGTGGGCAGGGAATGGCTGAGCCGTTTCTTGCCTATTTGAAGGATTTCCATTTTGCGTGCGACATTTGGGCTGTGCCGGAAGGCACGCCTGTTTTTCCCGGCGAGCCGATTGTGAAGGTGCACGGGCCGATGATCCAGGCGCAGCTGATCGAGGCGATTCTGCTGCTGTCCGTCAACCATCAGACGCAAATCGCCACAAAGGCAAACCGTATTGTGCGCGCGGCGCAGGGGCGCGGCGTTGTGGAATTTGGCGCGCGCAAGGCCCAGGGGGTGGATTCCGCCGTGTTTGGCGCGCGGGCGGCATATATCGGCGGTTGCATTGCCACCACCTGCGCGGCGGCGGCGAAGGACTATGCCATTGAGCCGTTTTCTGCGATGAGCCACAGCTGGATTCTTTCGTTTGATTCAGAGGAGCAGGCATTTCGTGCCTATGCGAGGCAATACCCCGACAACTGCATTCTGCTCATCGACACCTATGACACCATGCATTCGGGGCTGCCGGCTGCCATCAAGGCGTTTCGTGAGGAAATTCTGCCACGGGGCTTTCGCCCGCGCGGCGTGAGAATCGACAGCGGCGACCTCGCTTATCTTTCAAAGAGAATCCGCCGGGTGCTCAATGAAGAGGGCTTTCCCGATTGTGATATTATCGCTTCAAACCAGCTGGATGAATTCATTATAAAAGAGATGATTTCAAACGGCGCGAGAATCGATACCTTTCTTGTGGGCGAAAAGCTGATTT
>JAISXG010000055.1 GCA_031270605.1 Oscillospiraceae bacterium
AGTGTAACCCTTCGGAACGACAATGTCAAACCTGTTTTGATCCACAAATTTTTTGAGCGCCCGTTCAATGCCGCCCACATGAACGCCCCAGCCGTCTTTGCTTCTGGGGTTTCCCAAAAAGACCTTTTGCGGGTCGGGGGAATAGCAGACCCCGTTTGACCAATAGGGCGTTCGGCCTTTGTCGAGGTAGTTGTCAATGAATTGCGCGGGCGTGACTTGAATGCCGTGGTAGCGCAGCAGAATGGCGGTCGCCACGCTTTCGCAGCCTGTGGGAAACGAGGGAAACTGGCAGATGGGTTTTGCGTCGATGAACCAATATGCGGGAAGCGGCTGCGGCTCCGGTTCGGGCTCGGGCTGCGGCATTGTCGGGTAAACATAGTCCGCGGGAATCCCCGCAGAGAGCCTCAGCGCGGCGCGTGCGTCCCATGCGGTTACTTTACCGTCCCGGTTGATGTCCGCAAGCGCAAAAGCCGCGTCATCACACGTTTCAAGCCGGGCAGAAACGCGCAGGATGGTGCGCGCGTCGGCGGCCGTCAGCCGCCCGTCACCGTTTATGTCGCCGGGAACAGGTTCCGGCGGCGGCTCGGTGGTGGGTTCCCCGGTCGTTGGCTCCTGTGTCGTGGGTTCCTCTGTTGCGGGCTCTTGTGCGGACGGTTCGGCTGCCGCCTGTGTGGACGGCTCATCAGAAGCCGGTTCGTCCGCGATCGGCAGGGTGGTTTGCCCGGCCGCTTCCCCAACCGTTTCGTTCACGGCAAAGGCCTGGCTCCCGAAAAGCAGAACGAGCGCCAGCAAAACAGAGATGAAGCGAAGGGCTTTGTTTGAAAAACGCATCATGTCACACTTCCGTAATTTTTATATTTCGTATATCTGATAGTAACATAAGACAGATCGCGGGTTCAAGGGAATTTTGGCACCTGTAACCGGATTGTTATATTTGTAAAATTTATTGATATATGTTGTTAATTTTTCTGAAATATGATACAATAGCGTCGCCATAATAACAGGAATACGCCGTTTTTACGACGAATTTGCATAAAGAGTCGATTTTATAAAATGCTTGCAAAGTGCGTGAATCTTTGCCGCAGGCGTTTTTTCGGGGCTTTTATGCGGCGGCGGCCTGCATGCAAGCGGCATACTATTTAAAAACACGAAGGAGATGACATTTTTGCTTTTCGATTTGATGTTTAAAGGCAAAAGCTGGAAAAAGTTCTTTCTTTCCGTCTATGCCTCCATGCTGGGGCTTCTTTCATCCTTTAACCCCTCTGCCCGCATGATTGACATGCCCGAAGCGCCGAACGATTTTGTTCCCGTCATGCGCTTCACGATCGCGAGCGATGTGCATATTCGTGACGAAGGGAATGAAGCGGAGCGTGAGCGGCTTGCCTTGATGATTCAAAAAAGCTATGAAATCGCCGAGGCGGACGGCAGCTATACCGCGTTGGACGCAGTGTGCTTCGCCGGCGACATCACAGACGCGGGCACGCGCTCGAGCTTTGAGGTGTTCAAGCAGATTTGTGAGGATAACATTCGCCAGGGAACCCTGTTTCTGCCCATGCTCGGCAACCACGATTTTAAGACAGAGGGCAAAAATACCCGCGACGTGTTTGCGGAGATTTTTGAATACGGCCCCGATTTTCATGTTGCCGTCAACGGCGTGCATATCATCGCCTCGTCAAAAATCGGCGACAATGCGAGCCGCAACCTGAAAAGCATGCATTGGCTGCGTGAGCAGCTTGACCAGGCAAAAAGCGATAACCCCGACAACCCGATTTTTGTCATTCAGCACGAGCATATTTTCAACACGGTGTACGGCAGCTATAACTGGGGTGATATCGGGCTGAAGAACACGCTTTCGGCATATTCACAGGTTATTGACTTTTCGGGGCATTCCCATTACCCGATCAACGACCCCCGCTCCATCTGGCAGGGCAAGTTCACAGCGCTCGGCACCGGCTCGCTTTCTTATTTTGAGCTCGAGGTGGACGGCGAGAGCGGCAAGTTCCCGCAAAACTACCGCGAGGCGGCGCAGATGTATGTGGTGGAGGTCGCGGCGAACGGCGCAACGCGGATTCGCTGCTATGACCTGATCAGCGACAGCTTTTTCGGTGAGACTTATTATATCGAAAAGCCGTCCGATCCCTCCACCTTTGCCTATAATGAGAAAAACAGAAAAGCGAAATCAATAGCGCCTGTTTTTCTTGAGGGAACACAAATCACGCCCGGTTTGCTGGAGAGCGGCGAAACCGCGCTGACCTTCCAGCAGGCCAAGGACGACCTGATTGTCCATAACTACCGCATTGCGGTCAAGGACGAAAAAGGAAATTATGTTTATGAGGACGCGTTCATCACCGATTATTTTCTTGTGGATTCTTCCGACACCTGCACCGTTAACGTCGGCCGGCTGGAAAGCGGCAAGGAATATTCCGTGAGCATTTCGGCCGAAAACGCGTTTGGGCAGCGTTCTTTGCCAATCACCGCAACCTTTACGGCACAATAACGAACCTAAGGAGCCATTGATTTAATCAGCGTTTCCCTAAAACAAAAATCCGAATGCGTCGCTTGCAATGACGCATTCGGATTTTTTATGAAACCGGCCGGTTAGAGTTAATCGAAAAATTCGTGATAAAGCGCGGCGACGGCGCGGCCGCAGTCCTTTGTGTCGACCGCAAAAATCATGCTGATTTCAGAAGCGCCCTGTGAGAGCATTTTGATGTTGATTTTATTGTCTGCGAAAGCCTTCGTTGTTCTTGCGGCAATGCCGATGTTGTTGAGCAGCTTTTCGCCCACAATCACAATCAGGCTCAAGTTTTTCTCAACCGAAAGCTCGTCAGTCTGCACCGCGTTTTGAATTTTCTCCACAATGCGGTCAAACTGGCCCTCTTTGAGCGCGGATTCCTTGATGATCAGCGTGATGTCGTCAATGCCCGAAGGCAGGTGCTCGAACGAAACGCCCTCTTCTTCAAGAACAGAAAGGATGCGGCGCACATAGCCGATCTCACGGTTCATGAGCAGCTTGCGGATATTGATACAGCAAAAGTGGTCGTCGCTCGCGATGCCTGTGACCGGGTGCACGGTGTGCTCGTAGTCGTGCAAAATCAGCGAGCCCTCGCAGGAGGGATTGTTGACGTTGCGGATGTTGATCGGCACATTCGCGCGGTAAACGGGGGCCAGCGCCTCTTCCTGATACACATTGAAGCCCGAATAAGAAAGCTCGCGCATCTCGCGGTAGCTCAAATAGCGCACGGGCTTGGGATTCTTCACGATTTTGGGGCTGACGGAATAGACATAGTCCACATCCGTGAAGTTTTCATAAACCTCGGCCTTCACTGCGGCGGCGAGAATCGCGCCGGTGATGTCCGACCCGCCGCGGGGGAAGGTGACAATGTCGCCCTGCTTTGAAAAGCCGAAGAAGCCGGGGAAGATGCCGATGCCCTTGATATTCGCGAGCACCGAAAGGTTGTCATATGTTTCGTCAAGCACAACGGCGTTGCCGAACTGGTCGCTGAGTGTCATGCCGTATTCCCTGGGGCTGAGATAGCTTGCGTCGTGCCCGAGGCTTTTCAGATAAGCCGCGACAAACCGGGCGTTGTTGTCTTCACCCGCCGCTTTCATGGAATCCATGAGCTTCGACGGGTTCATAGCCGGGTCAAGGCGGCCGCGGATGTCTTTTTCAATGTCTTCCAGCACGCCTTCGACCTTCAGTTCGTCGGCCATGACGGAGAAACGGCGGATGATGTCCCGCAAGACCTTCTCATAGTCGCCGCCGTCTAAAAACGCGTTGACGCAGGCAATGAGCATGTCTGTCACTTTAATGTCGCCGTCATAAAACTTGCCGGGGGCGGAAACCACGATCAGCCGCCGCCGGGGGTCTGAGAGAATGATGTCACAGGTCTTTTTGATTTGCTCCGCATTCGCGAGAGAAGACCCCCCGAATTTTGCTACCTTCATATCCGATCAATCCTTTCCAAGAAGAAAAAATAAACAACCCCAAGGCCGTGCATATCGCCGCATACACGGTCAGGCTATTGCGGCGGCGCGGTTATTGTCCTGCCGCCGCAGTTATCCATTTGTATTATAGCCGATTAACTTGGAAATGAGCTAAAAGATTGCGAGGATATTTTTTATTTTGCCCGTGCACCGGTGCGCGTGCGCTCACCGCAGGCAGACTTTCTCCTGTCAAGGCGGGCAACATAGCAAAATGAAAAATAGGCCGCAAGATTTAGCGCAGTTTCAAGTTAATTGGCTATATATTTCAGAGGGCTTGTTTCTGCCCTAATCAATCAGCTTTGTCGTCACATCCGCCAACTTATCGCTGATGAACGCCGGCACTTTCTGCGTGCCCACGTCGCCCACAGAGCGCTTGCGCACGGAAACCGTGCCCTCCTCGGCCTCTTTGTCGCCCACAACAAGCATATAGGGGATTCTTTCAAGCTGTGCCTCACGCAGCTTATAGCCGAGCTTTTCGCTGCGGTCGTCCACCGTTGCGCGGAAGCCGAACGATTCAAGCTCCCGGCGCACTTCGCGCGCATACTCCTGATGCCTGTCGGCAATCGGCACCACGCGCACCTGCTCGGGGGCAAGCCACAGCGGGAACGCGCCCGCATATTTTTCGATCAGCAGCGCCAGTGTGCGCTCATAGCAGCCGATGGACGAGCGGTGGATGATATAGGGGTTTTTCTTGGAGCCATCTGCGTCCACATATTCCATGCCGAACTTTTCGGCCAGCATCATGTCGATCTGGATCGTAATGAGCGTGTCCTCTTTACCGTGGACATTCTTGATTTGAATGTCAAGCTTCGGGCCGTAGAACGCCGCTTCGCCCACACCGATCTTGTAGTCGATGCCGAGATGGTCAAGGATTTTGCCCATCACGCTTTGTGCCGTGTCCCACTGCTCTTTTGTGCCGATATATTTTTCTTTATCCTCCGGGTCCCACTGTGAGAAGCGGTAGGAAACATCCTCATAAAGCCCCAGCGTTTTGAGCATATAAATGGCGATGTCAAGGCAGCCGCGGAATTCGCCTTCAACCTGCTCGGGCGTGCACATCAGATGCCCTTCGGAGAGCGTGAACTGCCGCACGCGGATCAGCCCGTGCATCTCGCCGCTTGCCTCGTTGCGGAAGAGCGTGGATGTTTCATTGTAGCGAATCGGCAAGTCCCTGTAGGAACGGCTCTTTGTGAGATAGGCCTGATACTGGAACGGGCAGGTCATCGGCCGCAGCGCCAGCACCTCTTCCGTTTCTTCGTCGCCGTGCTCAAGCACAAACATGCCGTCACGGTAATGGTCCCAATGGCCCGAAATTTTGTAGATGTCACTCTTGCCCATATACGGTGTTTTCGTCAGCTCCCAGCCGCGCTTTTGCTCTTCGTCCTCGACAAAACGCTGCAAAATCTGCATGACGCGCGCACCCTTGGGCAGCAGAATCGGCAGCCCCTGACCCACAAGCTCTGAGGTCGTGAAATAACCAAGCTCGCGCCCGAGCTTGTTGTGGTCGCGCTTTTTCGCTTCTTCAAGCGCCGCGAGGTGCGCGTCAAGGTCGGCCTGCTTTGTGAACGAAATACCGTAAATGCGCTG
Organism: Oscillospiraceae bacterium; assembly: GCA_031270605.1. Taxonomy (GTDB): domain Bacteria; phylum Bacillota; class Clostridia; order Oscillospirales; family Acutalibacteraceae; genus JAISXG01. The sequence goes on from JAISXG010000055.1 coordinate 5,575, forward strand.
CAGCATTTTATTTTTCGAGTCGCCGCGCCAATAGGCGCCCGTGCTCGCAGTGAGCTTGACGGCTTTCACTCTGCCTGTATCGGGCAGATGGGGGCCGGCGCACAGGTCGACAAAGTCGCCCTGTTTATAAAACGAAATCAGCTCGCCCTTGCCCGCGTGCTCCGCGATCAGCTCGGCTTTATAAATCTCACCCTGTTCGTTCACAAGCTTGAGCGCTTCATCCGCAGGAAGTTCAAAACGCGTGATTTCCAGCGACTCCTTGACGATTGCTTTCATTTCGGCTTCTATTTTCTCTAATATCTCCTGCGAAAACGAGGTGTCGCAGTCAATGTCATAATAAAACCCGTTGTCGATCGCCGGGCCGATGGCAAGCTTCGCGGCGGGATAAAGCCGCTTGACCGCCTGCGCGAGAATGTGCGAGGACGTGTGCCAGAAGGCATGCTTACCCCCCGCTTCTTCAAACGTCAAAATCTCAAGCGCGCAGTCCTCTTGAAGCGGTGTGCGCAAATCAAACACCTTGCCGCCGATTTTGCAGGCGCATGCGGCCTTATAAAGCCCCGCGCCGAGTGATTTTGCCACTTCAAGCGCAGTTGTGCCGCGCTCATATTCTTTTATGACGCCGCCTTTTAATTCCACTCTAATCATTATAATCCTCCTGTTCTTTCGAAAAAGGTTCCGTACCTTGCCGGCAGAGCACAATTATGAACATAAAAAAAGCCCACCCCACAAAACATGGGATGAAGCTAAAAACTCCACGGTTCCACCCAAATTCGAAACATTCGTTTCGCACTCGAAGAGCCTTAACGCGGCAAACGGCGGCCTTGACCAAAAACATCTTTGTTTTCAACCGCTCTCTGCAGTGGTTTCCATCACTTCTTCTCCGCCGCGGCTTTCAGCCGGTGACCGCGGCTCTCTGCTGAGCTGCAAAGCATGGCGCCTGCATCATTGAGTTATTATATGATTTCATTAGTATATGCTGATTTCCAGTTGATGATAACACAAATTAAAAAAAATGTCAAGAAAAAGATGCAGGAAAAACAGGTGAATCCTGTTTTTCCTGGTTTCTTTTTTCAATTTTATGTCGGTCAACTGGAGAATATCAGTGGCTCCTTAATTATGATAAAACCGTGCCTATATATTGATAGCCCTTTTTGCTTTTTTCAGGCGTTTGCGCGAAAGAAAACGGCTTGCCCATGTGCTCTGTCGCCACCTTCAAATGGCAAAGCGCAATGCCGCTGTCAATCAAATTCAACCTGTCAAATACCGCGGCCTTCACCGGGTTCAATTTCACGCGGAACACATCAACCGCCCCGTCCGAACAGGAGAAAAACCACGGCTGGGCGTTTGCGGCCGAGGGCGCAAGCCAGGCGGCCTCAAGGCGCCCGTCGCCGCCCTCTGCAACCTCGGCAAGGGGCTTGCGCTTGAACTCCGAAACATCCTTGCGGTGCAGGGTTTGGTTCGGCTCGCCGAAAGCAAACATCATAATAAACGCAAGACCGTCCTTTTCTTTCATCCTGGGCTTCGCCATGCCAAGCCAGCAGGCGCCCAAGCCCGTCGCGGACAAATACAAATCCATCTGCTGCATTAAAAAGCCCGCATTGAGGTAATGACTCTCTTTTTCTTCTGAATAAAACGCGAGATATTGCGGCGCATCGATCGCAAACAAGCCGTTGACGCTCTCATTTTTGATGATTCCAAAGCTTGTTTTGATTTCGGGAAAAAGCGGCGTCAAGGCCCGGGAATACTGCAATATTTCCTCCAGCCGCGCGTCGTCAAGCGGTGTTTCTTTATAATGGCGAATAGATTTGCGTTTGAAGATAACGTCATAAAACTCCATAAAAACAGTCCTTTCTGCCCGATACTATTCAAATTGATTCTTTGCTGTTTATGTTTGATTCATCCTTTGCACGAGTGTTAGCACATCGTCAAGGTTGTGCACTGTGGGATAAGGCGCGGCGACATGCCGCTCGCCCCGGTTCATCAAAACCGGCGTCATGCCGCAGTGCTCCGCATTGGCAAGATTGGCTGGTGAATCGTCCACAAACGCAATCTCCCCGGCGGGTGCGCCCATTTTTGCAAGAGCAATTTCAAACAATCTTACGCCCTGTTTTGTTTCATTATGCTCGCACGAAAGCACCATGTGGTCAAAACAGCCGCTGATGCCTTTTTCGTCAAGCGTATCGCGCAGGGACGGCCATGTGTCAGACAGCAGCGAGATGCGGTATTTCGTTTTCAGCCGCAGCAGGCCATAGGGCACATCGTCATAAAACCGCACCTTGTTCGGATTCAAAACAAGGTCGCGCCCCAGCCGCCCGCACAACGCGTCGTCACACGCGAAACCGAATGCATGAAGAAAAATGCGAAAAAACTCTGAAAACTGTGCGATCTCTTCTTCAAGCGTGTGCAGCAAATGGTTTTGGTTGAGGAACTGATAAGCTGTTTGAAAAGCCAGCTCTTTCTTCACAGGATCGGCCTCAAGCGCCAAAAACAGTTCTTCACCGAGAATACCACGGGTTTTGGGAGTTTGAAACCAGCTGCCGCTTGTGGGGTGGGCAAGCACATTGCCATAGTCAAGCAAAACGGTGGTGATCATAGCGTCCTCCCCCAAACGCGAAAGTATGATTTGCATTATTCATCCGCATGGATTTTTTGCAGCAGCCAAACGAGATTCTCGCCAAGCCGCCGCATGGTGCGCATGCCCTCGTCATCCTTTTCATAGTCCCCCGGCCTGAGGCTCAGGCTCATGTTCCAATAGGTGCTGCCGGGCAGGATCATATCGTTCATCAACAAAAAATTCTGCATGGTGCCAAGCGTTGTCAGTGCGCCCGCGCGCCGCACGGCGCAAACCGCCGCGCCGACCTTGCGCCCGAACGGCTTGCCTGTCCTCGCCGCAATGAAGCCGCAGCGGTCAATCACCGCCTTCATTTCGGGCGAAACATCAGAAAAATAGGTCGGCGAGCCGAGCACAATCGCATCAGCCCCCAGCATCAAAGGATAAAGCTCGTTCATCCAGTCGTCAATCGCGCAGCGCCCCGGGTGCCGCTCACAGCCCCCGCAGGCCATGCAGCCGCGCACGGGCCGGCCCCCTGCCTGAAAAACAGCCGTTTCCATGCCCGCCTCTTCGCAAACCGAAAGCACCGAGCGCAGCATGTGCGCCGTGTTGCCGCCCGGATGCGGGCTGCCGTTGATCGCAAGCACGTTCAAAATGCATTCCCCTTTTCTCTTTTGAGGCATATCACACCTCTTTAATATGAATATAACACAGATAAAAAAGCAGGTCAACAGAACTTTATAAAAAGAATGGGCAAAACAGGCGGCACGCTGACAGCGGGGGCTTTGTTTTTTGAAGCTCTCTTTTACAGCTATTGTTTTAAGCGAAAAAACAAAACCGCCCGCATGGGGCGATTTTTATAATCCTTAATCTGTCTATACAACATGTTCAATGGTGTATCTCACTTACATAAACCACATCGAGGTGTCACTGGATCAATGTTTCAAGCAGTTCCATAGGCACTGTATGGCGCTCCCGCTCAAAAGGTATCTCGTTTTCGCAGGCCACCGCCATAGTCTGATATACAGAAGAACCCTTGATTTCCTCCAACTCATTCTGCGTTGCCTGCCGCATTTGTTCAGAACTCATTTTTTGAACCGCTTTTTCTGTCAGGCTTGATTTTGCAATCTTAATATTACCGTTCTTTCCCGAAATGGAAAGCGTCCCGTCTTGTTTCGCGGAGACAAAAAATGCGCACACATCTCCTTCTTCCGGCATAAAATCTCCCTCAGCCAGAATTAAATACTGCCTGTCAGGAGAGATTCCCCCATCCTTCAAAACCGAAACCGTTTCATTGCGCTTTAAACTGCCCTTTAAATTCTCAAGAACAGTAACATCATAGTTCGTGTAAGGCCAGCCAACAATCCTAGGGCCTTTGTCTATCCAGCGAATAGCAATATCCTCATATTTTGCGTTATGTCGTTTTTCCACTCTCCCCACAAACACATAATCCGCAAAGCCTGCCACTTCACTTGGGTTATCTATGTCGATAACATAAGAAATGAATGTTTCAGAAAGCGTTAATGGAGAGTTTCTTTTTGTTATTCCAAAATAGAGACCGACGACAGATGTTAACACAAGAACACATGCCATAGCAATAAAAAAAACCTTCTTTTTTGCGCTGGTTGCTTTAATTTTCATAGACGTTTCCTCCTTACTGTTTCACAGGGGCGGCATTGTATACCGCATCGCCATTTAAAAAATACATTACAAGCGGTTTCTTGTTTCATAAACGTATTTAAAAATAAGAGTGCTGCGGTTCAATGATTGACGCGGCTTCGCAAAAAACATACACAATATCTATCTTTTTATAAACTTATAATTTTTTTGAGATTATTTTAACATTGCAAAGTTTATTAATCAACAAGATTCTAAACTATTTTTCAGCTATTTATTATTCGCAAAAAAGAACAAGCCGCGTAAACGAAGCTCGTTCCGCGGCTTGTGCTGCAAAAAAGTTAAGCGGCGCGTCAGACACTACGAGGGGGCATAGGCCTGACTGTAGAAAATTAGTAGGAGGGAAAAGAGGCTTGAGCATGGCTCAAAACCAAAAAACAGAAGAAAGGTCACAAAAAACCAAAATAAAGAAAGCAGAAAAGAAATGTGTGTGTTTTGCCAGCCTAACTCTTTGCAGGATGATTATAACACATACTTGCACAAATTGCAAATACTTGTTTAAAAATAGTCTATTTTTTATAATAAAGTTCGAAAATTCCTTGCCGTTTTGGATTATTTTAATCAAAAAGAAGAAAATAATTTACACAGGCAGGGTCAGCACAACAAAAAAACAGCGCTTTCCGCTTTCAAAAGCGCCGCTCTCCAAACTTTACAAACACTGCGCTTTGGTATATAATATCACAATAATAATCTCTGGGGCGTGTTGACACTAACACAAAACACGCATCTTCTGGCGCCTTTTGCGCCATGCTGCGTTAAATTTTTTTGGAAGGCACCAGCCTTCCTGCAAAAATTTGCCTTGCCTGACACAAAATTCGCTCAAAATCCGGGTGTTCCGGTTAGTGTCAACACGCCCTAGTTTCATCTTTTCCGCGGGAGCCATTGAAAACAAGAAATCATCGCGCATGGCTATGCTTTCAAGTCTTTACCCGGCGAACTGATTGTGGAGGGCCTTTTTCATGGATGATAAAAAAAGAATGAGCAGCCGGTATCTTTTGAAGCGCTTTGCGCCCTATTTCAAAAAATACTGGCATTATCTTGTGTTTGACCTGTTTTGCGCAAGCCTGACGACAATCTGCGAGCTTGTGCTGCCCATAATTGTGCGCGACCTCACAAATGCGGGCATATCAGACGCGGCGTCGATCACCGTCCAGCGCATCGCGACCGTTGTGCTGTTTTATCTGGGGCTGCGCCTTGTGGATGCGGCGGCCAATTTCTATATGAACTCCACAGGGCATGTGATGGGCGCAAAAATCGAAACAGACATGCGCAACGATTTGTTCTCACATTTGCAGCAGCTCTCCTACTCTTTTTATGACAACACAAAAATCGGCCATCTGATGTCGCGCATCACCACCGATTTGTTTGACGTGACCGAGTTTGCCCACCATTTTCCCGAGGAGCTGTTTATTGCGCTCATAAAGATCACGTTCGGCTTTTTTATGTTTGCACAGATGGACATTTGGCTTGCGGTGATTATTTTTTCGGTGCTGCCCGTGATGTTTCTGGTCACCAACAGCAGCCGCAAAAAAATGCGCGACGCCTTCTCGCAGTCGCGCCACCAAATCGGCGAGATCAACGCTCAAACCGAAGACAGCCTTTTGGGCATCCGTGTGGTGAAATCCTTTGCCAATGAAGAAATCGAGCAGCAAAAATTCAACAAAGGCTCGCATAAGTTCCTGAAAATCAAGCGCAAAAGCTATTATTACATGGGCGCGTTTCATTCCACCATCCGTTTGTTTGACGGCGCGATGTATATTATCGTCGTCGCCGCAGGAGCCTATTTCATGAGTAAAGGCAGAACAACGGCGGGCGACTTTTCGGGCAGCCTTCTGATGGTTTCGATTCTGCTCGGTTCCATCCGCAGGATCGTGGAGTTCAGCGAGCAATATAACCGCGGCATGACGGGCATTCAGCGTTTTGCTGAGGTGATGGATGAGCTGGTAGAAATCAAGGATTCAGACCATGCCGTCGAAATAGAAAGCACAAAGGGCGAAATTGAATTCCGCGGTGTGCGGTTCTGCTACCCCGGCACAGAAAAATGTGTGCTGAACGATTTGAACCTGCATATCAAACCCGGTGACAATATTGCGGTCGTCGGCCCCTCGGGCGGCGGCAAAACCACGCTGTGCAACCTGATTCCCCGCTTTTATGACGTGACGGCGGGTGATATCCTCCTCGACGGCAGAAACATCAAAGAGATTACCCTGCACTCTCTGCGTTCGAATATCGGTGTGGTGCAGCAAGACGTCTATCTCTTTTCAGGCACTGTGAAAGAGAACATCTCCTACGGCTGCCCCGGTGCATTTGATGATGATATTAGGGAAGCCGCAAAAAAAGCGGGCGCGCACGACTTTATTTCCGAGCTGCCGGACGGTTATGACACTTATGTGGGCGAGCGCGGCGTGAAGCTTTCGGGCGGGCAGAAACAGCGTATTGCCATCGCGCGCGTGTTTTTGAAAAACCCGCAGATTCTGATTCTCGACGAAGCCACCAGCGCTCTTGACAATGAAAGCGAATACCTTGTGCAGCAGTCGCTCGAACGCCTCTCCAAGGGCAGAACCACGCTCACCATCGCCCACCGGCTCACAACCATCCGCAACGCGAGCGAAATTCTGGTGCTCACGGAAGACGGCATTGCAGAGCACGGCTCACACAAGGAGCTGATGGAGAAACAGGGCCTTTACAGCGAGCTTTATAAAATGTATACCGAAATGGCATAGCGGAATGAAAACATATAAAAAATCACCTCTCCCGAGAAGAAGAATCGTTCTTTTTGGGGAGGAGATGTTGCGATAATTCAAACATATTAAACAGTATTTTTTAGATGTTGATAGGACTTGACCATTTCGTTAAACTGCCCCGAGACCCTTTCATAAGAACAATTTTTCAAATGGTATGCCCAGAATGAAAAAATATTCAAAACGGCAGATGCGCACCTTTCTTTTATTAAAGTCGCTCTATCAATAGGAATACCTTTATATTCAGACAGCTTTTCACAATAATAATCCAGCAAAGCATCGGTGTCCATTTTTATTGCAAACCCTGTGCCCCTGCTGATAAAAAAGGAGATATCTCCTATGGCTTTGCCCACGTCTATATTCTGAAAATCACAGATGTATAAATTCTTATCATCATACAAAAGGTTTTCCGGGTGAAAGTCACCATGGCACACATAGTGCGGTTCATCATTCAAAACAGGGCAAACAATATCAATATTTTTATATATTTCCTCAAAAAGCACTTCATCAAAACAGCCCCTGTGCTGTGCAAGAACTCCTTTCCAGACTTGATATGATTTTTCAGTAAAAGCTTTATCGATTTCTGTCTTTTGAAAGGAAAGGCCTAAGGGGCCCATTTGCTCAATTGCAATACTGTTAAATTTTGCGCAAAGATCCACAGCCGACTTTTGCATCTCACTTGTCCATTGGTCGTGCAGTAAGGGTGAATAATATCGCATCACCAAAAGAATACCATAATCGCTGTGCCGCTCCGAATAAATCATGTCCGGAACATAAGGAAGTTTTAACCGTTGGTTTAACTCATAAAACAGCAGTTCTTTTTGATAGGAGTGTATATGCCTCTTTTCTTGGTGACTTGATTCGTGGGTATGCTTTAAAACATATTTTTGTTCTCCGTCAATCACCGAAAACAATCTTGCTCCGCTGGCACCAACCGTGATGGGGTTGACCTCCGTAACATCATAAAAAACCCTTTTGTCCACAAGATAGTGAATGATATTTTTTATTTCCATTCTGTTCCTGCTCCTGTTAATTCAAAACACTCAATCATTGTTTTTTTTCGTTAAAAACCGCATATATCCCGCGCTTTGTGAAATAAACTGGTCAATATCAATCCGTTCATTGCGCATCAGCTTCTGCAAAAACAACCCGTCCGACGCCATCAGCACAAGCCACGCAAGGTATTCGGCGGGCACTTCGTCGGTTCGCTCCGCAATTTTTTGCGAAATCAGGGTTTGAAACTCGTCATAGCGCCGCAAGAGCCTGTTGCGGATTTCCTCGTTGCCCGTGATCGCGTCATAATAGAGCTGCATGCGCATGGGGGGCGAAGCGATGTTACGCTCGGCGACATATTTCACCAGCCGGTGGAGCGAGGTGTCTTTATGCGGATTTGCAGACCACGAAACAAGCTCGTTCCACTGCTCTGTGAGATAGCGGTCGGTCAGGTCAAACACGATATCGTCCTTGGTCTTATAATGATAATAGAGCGTACCCTTTGAAATGCCGCTCGCTTTCGCGATTTCGGCAAGCGAAATGTCTGCGAGCATCTTATGCGCAAGCAGCTGCTCCGTCGCTTCTAAAATTAAAGCTTTTACATCGTCTTTTCTTGGGGCGGCCATAGGGCACCTCGTTTCATTTCTCTGTCCGCTTTATTCTATCACTTCTTTCGGCAATTGTCCAGCCCGGCGCAATTAGGGCGGGCGTGGACGCAGGGAATCGTCAAAGGGACTATTTACATTTTGTGCCAAATCATTTATAATAGACTTCAAATTGAGGCTTTGTTTGTCAAAGCACATCGTATTCAGCCGAAAAATCGCGGAATTTGCATCTTCGCGGCGGATTTTCTGTTTTGAAAAGCAACTACACCCCCTCTGAAAGGATGTACAATATGAGCGATTATGCCCTTTTGGCGGAGCTTTTGTTTCCGCATATTGATAAAACGCCCGAGGACTATGAGGCCGTCTATCCCCCGAGGAATTTGCCAGAGGGCGCGAAGGTAACGCGCTTTGCCCCCAGCCCCACGGGCTTTATGCACCTGGGCAACCTGTTTGTGTCAATGATTGATTCCATTGCGGCGCGCGACGGGGGCGTGTTTTATCTGCGCATTGAAGACACAGACAAAAAGCGTGAGGTAGAGGATGCCGTGGAGCGCATTCTGCACGGCCTTGCCGCATTCGGCATCGTGCCGCAGGAGGGCGAACAGGCGGACGGCGGCGCCCTGGGCGACTACGGCCCCTACCGCCAGAGCCAAAGGAAAGACATCTATCAGTGTTATGCAAAGTCCCTTGTCGAAAAAGGGCTTGCCTACCCCTGTTTCTGCACGGAAGAGGAACTGAATTACCTGCGCGCGAAGCAGGAAACCGCGGGTGCGAACCCCGGCTATTACGGCGAGTGGGCCGTTTTCAGAAACGCGCCCCTTGGCGAGGTGCGCCGCCGCCTCCGGGCGGGCGAGCCTTATGTGCTGCGCCTGCGCTCAGACGGCAGCGAAGAAAAAAAGATTGTGGTTGAGGACCTTGTGAAAGGCAAAATAGAAATGCCCGAAAACATCATGGACCTTGTGCTGCTGAAAGCAGACGGCATCCCCACCTATCACTTCGCCCACGCGGTGGACGACCATTTAATGCGCACGACCCATGTGGTGCGCGGCGACGAGTGGATCGCCTCCCTGCCCGTGCACATCGCGCTGTTTTGCGCGCTCGGGTTCAAGGCGCCGAAATATGTGCATGTGTCGCCGATCATGAAAACGGACGGCGGCGGCAAACGAAAGCTCAGCAAGAGAAAAGACCCGGAGGCGGCCGTGAGCTATTACGCCGAACAGGGCTACCCCAAAGAGGGCGTCGTAACCTATCTTTTGACGCTTGCGAACTCCAATTTTGAAGACTGGCTGCGCGCGAATCCCGGCAAAGCGGTCACGGGCTTCCCCTTTAACTTCAAAAAAATGAGCCCCAGCGGCGCGCTGTTTGACCTCGCAAAACTCAACGACATCTGCAAAAACGTTATCTCCGTCATGACGGCGGAGCAGGTATATGACTATGTGATGGATTGGGCCGCGCAGTTTGACAAAACGCTCCATGATTTGTTCTCTGCCGACCCATGTTACGCCAAAGCGATTCTCTCAATTGACCGCGGCGTTAAAAAACCGCGCAAAGATATTGCCACATGGTCACAGGTGCTTGACTATGTATCCTATTTTTATGACGAGGCCTTCCGACAACGTTTCGATTTGCCGGAGAATATTTCCGCCGCTGGCGCAAAAGCTATTTTAAGCGCTTACGCGGCGGTGTATGACGAAAACGACGATAAAGACGCGTGGTTCGAGCGCATAAAAGCGCTGTGCGAGCCGCTCGGCCTCACGCCGAACGTCAAGGAATTCAAGGCAAATCCGCAAAACTACAAGGGGCATGTGGGCGATGTTTCCACTGTGATCCGCCTTGCGCTCACGGGGCGCGAGAATACGCCGGACCTTTATTCCATCATGCGCCTTTTGGGCAAAGACCGTGTTCTAAGGAGATTAAACACCGCACTTTAAGTTTTGCACACGTTATCTGGAAAGGATGTCACAAAATGGAAGAACTTACCACACCGAATTCCAATTTTATACATGATATTATCGACGAGGAGCTGAAAAGCGGTGTCAATACCCGCGTGCAGACCCGTTTTCCCCCCGAGCCGAACGCATACCTGCACATCGGCCACGCGAAGGCCATTTGCATCGACTTTGAAACCGCCCAGAAATACGGCGGCGTCTGCAACCTGCGCTTTGACGACACCAACCCCGCGAAAGAGGACATTGAATTTGTGGACGCGATTCAGGAGGACATCCGCTGGCTCGGCTTCCGGTGGCAAAACCTCTATTACGCGTCGGATTATTTCGATTATCTCCACGAATGCGCTATCAAGCTCATCAAAAAGGGCAAGGCCTATGTGTGTGACCTCTCGGCGGACGAAATCCGCGAATACCGCGGCACACTCACCCAACCGGGCAGAAACAGCCCCTACCGCGAGCGTTCCATTGAAGAGAACCTTGATTTGTTCGCGCGGATGACCGCGGGCGAATTCCCCGACGGCGCAAAGGTCTTGCGCGCCAAAATTGATATGGCTTCGCCGAACATCAACTTCCGCGACCCTGTGATTTACCGCATCGCGCACATCAGCCACCACCAGACGGGCGACAAATGGTGCGTTTACCCGATGTATGACTTCGCGCACCCGCTTTCAGACGCGAAAGAGAACGTGACCTATTCGCTGTGCTCGCTTGAATTTGAAAACAACCGCCCGCTTTACAACTGGTTTGTGAACGAAATCGGCTATGACGAGCCGCCGCGCCAGATTGAATTCGCGCGCCTGAACCTCAACTACTGCGTTACGAGCAAGCGCAAGCTGATTGAAATCATCAACAAGGGCCTTGTGAACGGGTGGGACGACCCGCGCATGATCACGCTGCGCGGCCTGCGCCGCCGGGGCTATCCGCCCGAGGCCATCCGCGACTTCATCAAAAAAGTGGGCGTGTCAAAGGCTTACAGCGTTGTGGACTACGGACTGCTCGAGGCCTGCGTGCGTGACCGCCTGAATGCCACATCCCCCCGCGCCATGGCGGTGCTCGACCCGCTGAAGGTAATTATTGATAACTATCCTGAAGGAAAAGTGGAAGAGCTCGAGGTTGAAATCCACCCCGAGCACCCCGAAATGGGCACAACGCGCGTGAGTTTTTCGCGCGAGATTTACATTGAAAAGGGCGACTTTATGGTTGACCCGCCGAAAAAATATTTCCGCCTCTTTCCCGGCAACGAGGTGCGCTTGAAGGGCGCCTATTTCGTGCGCGCAACGAGTTATGAAACCGACGAAAACGGCGAGGTCACCTGCCTGCACTGCACTTATGACGAAACCACACGCGGCGGCAACGCGCCCGACGGCCGCAAAGTGAAAGGCACAATTCATTGGGTTGACGCGCATGATTGCATCAGCGCACGCGTAAACTTGTATGACCGCCTGTTCAACGCGGAGGACCCGTCGGACGAAGCCCACGGCGGCTATGAAAACGTGATCAACCCGGGCTCCCTGCGGGTGCTGGAGGGCTGCCTGCTTGATAAATCCCTCGCGGATGCGAAACCGGGAGAGGTGTTCCAGTTCATGCGCCACGGCTATTTCTGCGTGGACTCAGACAGCACGGAGGGCTCCCTTGTGTTCAACAGAACGGTGGAACTGAACTCCTCATGGAAATAACAACACCGGAACATGGCTTCTCCCCTGCCCCCCCTGCCGGCTTTCGGCGGGGTGAACGCGGGGATAGCATATAGCGGAAAGGAAGAATCGGAATGAAGGTACTTTATAAAGTGGTTGCCATTGTATTGGCTCTGGCTGTGATTCCCGTGGCGTTGTTTGTTCCGTTTGTAAAACTTGTGGTCACATCAAAGGCGGCGTCCATTTTCAGCGGCTCCGAGGTTCTGTTAGACAAGGCATACAGCCTCTCAGGGCTTTATGAGTCTTTTTTGAAAGGCACAGAGGGCAAGGAACCGCTCGACTTGAAGGCGTTTATCGCGGGCATTCCCGAAAGCGCGAAAGACGCGCTGGGCGCAAACTTTATCGCGTTTTTGGCATTCTTCATTTTAGCGCTGCTTGCGGTGATCGCGATTGTGGTGCTGGTGCTCGTCTGCAAAAAAAAGAAAGCGATCCTGATCGTGACGGGGCTTGGACTGCTCTTTACGATCGGCATGAACATCATGTTCAACCGCTTTGCCGCGCCGTTGGTCAGCGGCATTGTTCCCGTAACGGATCTGCTTTCAACAGAGGTGCTCTCGCAGTTTGTGGGCGGCGGTCTGGCGGCCATCGGAGGCTTGCTCGGCTCGCTGCTCGGCGGCACAAAGCTTGTGGAAATCCGCCTGCTCTCGCTCAGCTCGGCCTATATTTTTATGCTGATCCTGTACATTGCGTCGCTCGTCTGGACGCTGGCGCACACCTTGATCGATTGGGAATAAGCGCACCAGAATGACTTGATATGGCTATTACAATGAAATGAGGGATATAAATATATGTTTACCTTTCATTTTCAACTGAATGACAAGGATTATCTCGAATTTAACAAATACCATCTGTTTTATTCTCCCGCAACAAAGAAAAGCATGATGATTCGCCGGTGGGCATCCCCCTGTCTTGTGACGGCTTTTTTGCTATGGGTTATTTTCACGGCAGAAAACGCAGAGCAGCCGGAAGCAATGATCGGCGCAATTATTATTTCCGGCATGTTTACCTTATTTTGGCTCCTTATCTTTAAACCAATGCATGTTTTCAGCCTGAAAATGATGGTAAAAAGATTCAAAAAAACAGGAAAACTGCCTTATGGTCAAGAGAATGAACTGATCTTTGAAGACGGATTTATCCTTGACCGAAGCCCCAATAGAGAAATGAAAACAGCTTACGGAGAGATCGAACGGATTGTCGTCACAAATCAGATATTCTATATTTATACGAACTCCACGCAGGCCATTCTTTTGCCGTTCTATGCATTTCAAGGTCCGCAGGGGCAATCGGAGTTTTTAGCCTTTCTTCAACAAAAAGCACCTGCCGCCGCTATTGTGTGGCACAATAAATAATCTTAAAAAAGAACCGCTTTTGCCACCGGGCAAAAGCGGTTCTCTTATTTATAGCCGATTAACTCATATTGTTTCGTCAGCCTTTTTCTGCCCGGCAAGCTCCTCCTGCAGGGCCTTGCGCCGAAACTCAAACAAAAAGAAGATGACCGCATAAGAGACATACACCAGAATGTTTGTGAACACATTGAAGAATCCGCTGCCAATCGTGCTCTCCGGGTAATCCGCCAGCGTTGTGCTGTGCGTGGCCATGTCCACAAGCACGGCATTGATCGCAACATATTTGATCAGGTATTTCGCGATCGCGGCCAGCAAATGCAGCAAAATGATGATGGCGGCAAAAAGCGAGGTGCTGCGCAGGCGTTTATCCCTGTCTTCATCCAGATAAATTTTGACCGCAAACAAGCCGATCAAGTTGATGTTTGAAAAAACATTGCCCACAAGGTCGATCGCGTATTTGATTTTGCGCACAAGCGGCTCGCCCCACCGCAGCTTCTCCGCGTCCAGCGTGTTGGCCACGGCCGCGTCAAGAACCAGCGTCAACAGCAGCGACAGTATTGCGATAACCAAAAACGCCAGCGAAACATATTGCAGCGCTTTGAGCAGACCGTTCTTTTTTTCATAGCTGAGCAATTCCGCCTGATTTTCTGTCTTGAACGCCAGAAACAACGCGATATAAACGCCGATTCTCGCGGCAAACACAAGCAGAGAGAGAATGCCGCCCGCCGCCCCCGCGATCTGCGCAAAAAACACAAGAACAGAGTCAAACAGCAGCAGCAACGCAACAACGCCGACAATTTTTGAAGCCTTTAGCCGAAGCAACAACGAGTCGTTCTGCATAAAATGCTCATTCCTTTCCACAGGAAAGCGCGCTTTCCGTTTCGAAACCGTATTCGTTTCTTTTTCACAAAACCCCGCAAAGCCTATTTTTTTGCGGCCTGCATTGTGATGCGCATCATTTCATCATAGTTTCGCTCAATGTCCCGCACCAGCTCGAACTGGGTGCGGCAGCGGTCAAGATTGTGCTCGGGATAGGCGATCCTGAAATAAGTGTCGCCGTTTAAATAGTCTGTCAAAAAACGCATGCCGCATTCATAGGTCATCAATTTCGCAGAAAACGGCAAAAGCGCGATCTCCTGCTGCGTCAGCGCGGCGCCGGCCGTGCTCAAATAACCTTTCACATACTGCTCATACAGCCCAAGGTCAAGCGAAACCTTCGAAAGGTCCTTCTCGTCCTCCTTCGCCGTGTTCGCGCCGAAGCGGATCGCATCGCCAAAGTCATAAAGAGAAGAGCCGGGCATGATCGTGTCAAGGTCGATCACACAAATCGCCTTATTTGTGTTTTTATCAAACAAAACATTATTCAGCTTTGTGTCATTGTGCGTCACCCTCGGGGGGATTTCACCCGATTCAAGCAATTCAACAACAACGCTTGCGTCCCGCTCACGCGAAAGCGCGAACTCTATTTCATCGCGCACCGTCTCCCTGCGGCCGGCAAGATTTTCGTCAATTGCGGTTTTCAGCGCCGCGAAACGCACGCGCGTGTTGTGAAAATTGGGAATGGTTTCATACAGCTCGCCGCTCGGAAAGCCGGAAAGCTGCTCCTGAAACGTGCCGAATGCCGCGCCCGCGTTGAAAAACACCTCGGGATTTTCAATGCTGTTGCAGGAATACACGTCGTCAACATACACATAACAGCGCCAGTGGCTGCCCTGCTCATCCTGATAATAATATTTGCCGTCGTTCGTTTTATAAAAATCAAGCGTTTCACGGCTCGGATTACCGCCGTTTTGCGTAATTTTGTCTTTCAGATAATCTGTGACCGAAATGATGTTGTGCATCAGTTGGTCGGGGTTTTTAAAAACCGAAACATTGATCTTTTGCAGAATACGCTTGATGAGAACCCCATCCTGCTCAAAGGTCAGCAGATATGTATTGTTGATGTGGCCTGTCTCTATGGTGCAATAATCCTTATAGTTTCCGCTTAAATGGAAGCGTTCGATAATTTCTTCGATTGGAAAAGCCGTGGAACTCATTCTATTCCTACCTCTCAAAAATAATACTGTTTTTCGCATTTGGTTCTTGCCGCCGCGCCGACAACAATGCAGGGATTACGCATTTTTAAGCCGCTGAAAAACAGATTGCAGTCTTTTATGCGCTCGGGATATTATATACCCCTCTATAAATATAGTCAACCAAAAGCGAAAAAAGAAAGATATTTTTTATATTATACTAACTCCCCCCGACCAAAAAAGTTCTAAAAAATCAAGCAAGAAGCCGAAATCCTGCTTTGCAGGATTATTTGTGGGTTTTGCGCGGATTTTTTTAGTAAGCTTTTTATGAGGGATTAGTATTATATCCATTTCTTTCTTCTGTAATATGGCGCTAATACTAAAATCCGTTAGAAGTGTAGACAAAATATCTTCAAAAAACCCATAAATCAAAGCTTTTGCTTGATATTTTGTACACTTCTTGAACAGGGTTTAGTATAAAAACAAAAAAATCCCCAAAACAGAAACAGCTATTTTAGGGATTTCAACAAAAATCACAAGCCCGCACTGCATTATTTTGCTTTTTTTTGTTTGATAAATTTTGTGGCCTCCGTCGCCGCCTTCGCGCCCTCATAAACAGCCTTGTTGATTTGCAAAAGGCCGCCCGTGCAGTCGCCGGCGGAATAGAGCCCGGGGATGTTCGTCGCCATGTTTTCATCCACCACAATTTTTGAGCCGTCGGTCAGCGCGCCGATCTTTTTGGCAAGCGCCGTGCTGCCGGCAACGCCCAGCGCCACAAACAGGCCGCTCACCGCAAGGGTTGAGCCGTCCTCAAACGCCACGCCCTCCAGCCGCTGTTCGCCAAACAGGGACGTTACTTTTTTATCAATACAGGTGATACCGTCATCCACCTTTTCATAGGGCGGCTCGCCGTTTGTGAGCAGCGTGACACGGCTGACCACCTGCGTGAGCTCGTCGATTTCATGCAGGGCGTAGTCACCGTTGCCGAGAACGGCGACGTCTTTATTTCTGAAAAAGAACGCATCGCAGGTCGCGCAATAGCTCACGCCCCTGCCCTCAAACTCTTTAATGCCCTGGATTTTCGGCACGGTCCGTTCTGAACCTGTGGCAATGATCACCGCGTCGGCCGCATATCGATTGCCTGTCGTGAGCACCACAAGGCGCTCTTCAAACGTAAGCCCCACGACCTCTTCCTGAACAAACTGCACACCGAGCCTTTTTGCGCCTGCAACACCCGAGTCATACAGCTCCCCGCCCGAAACGGGCGAAGCAATGCCATAATAATTTTCAATGGCCTCGGCCTTTGCCAGGTTGCCGATGCCCTTGGAAATCACGATGACCTCCAAGCCGGACCTCGCGGCATACAGCGAAGCCGAAACGCCTGCGGGGCCGGAACCGATAATCACAATATCCGCCATAGCAATCCCTTGTGTCCTTTCCCGGATGCGCCTGAAAAAACGGCATCCGCCTCAAACAAACAAATATAGTCAAGTGGTTAAGGCCACTTCTCAATCAGTTCTTTTGCAATGTCCATGAGCTTTTTGCGCAGACGCTCACTCCGTTTTGCGATCGCGTCGACCGAAACGCCCTCTTCTGCCGCGATTTCAGCCTGTTTCTTTTTGTGCTCATACGCATTGATATAAAGAAGCCGTTCTTTTTCATTGAGCCGGCTGAGCGCCGCGTCTTTTTTTCTCGCGATGTCGGCCTCGGTGATTTGCTCACTGTCCATATCCGGCTCATACAGCATATGGTGATTTAAAATTTCGTCGGTCAGTTGAATCAGCTCGCCGCCGAACTTCTTTCTTTTGCGAAAAATTTCATTGGACTTATTATAAATCGTGGACATGCACCAGCTTTTGCGGCTGGTATCCACAGGGGTGATAATCGCCCATTTTTTCTGAAGCTCATACAGCGTGTCATACATCAGATCTTCGGCGTCGTGATGATTGTAATGCATGCGATACAGGCAAAACCCAAAAAGATTGTCATATTCTTTATCAACAAACAGCTCAATCTCTTTTCTGAAATCATGCTCGGCAGGATAAGATACGCTATTCAAACTCTGTTGATTCAACAAAACCGCCCCCTTCCGCGCAAAACCCGTTCACAAACAAAAACCGGTTTGCAAAAGCGTAAAAGACGCATGATTCGAAAAAACATCATGCACAAAAGAACGTGATGGTTTATGACAGCACGAAATAAACTTTCTCAAATAACTATTATATAGGAACAGCCGTTGAAAATCAAGAAAATTTTCTGAATTTTAGAGAGTGTTCTGAACGAATAATTTTGAATTGACAACATAGAGCTGTTAACCGTTTTCCGCAATGGCGCGGTTGATCTGCTCGCGCTTGTTTAAAAGCCACGCCTCATCCTGCGGATATTGCGAGAAGCTAATCGGCGCTTCCACATCACTTTCGAGCAATGTAATTACCTGCTCTCTGCCGATTTTCGTTGCCAGCAGCTGCAGCGCCATCATGTCCTGAATGCCGTCATAGAATTGTTTCAGCCGCAGAGAAACCAACGGCTCGCCGCCCTCGCCCGGATAAGTGACATATGCGTCGCCGGAGGGAAAAGCCCCGCCGGCATCTGACACCTCAAAAGGATTCAGCTCTTTTTTCGCATATTGTGAATACCAAAAATTAAAGCCCCATTGCAAGAAACCCTTCACGTCATAGCGGAACATCTGCATGCCGAGAATGCGCGCCCGTTGCCCGGGCATGGCAAAAAAGCGGTTGCTCACATAGTTTTTGTGCTGCCCGCAGCAATAATAGGTCCACAGCTCAGGCACATTGCCGATGAACGGCTCAATGTGGTTGTTCGCCAGAATCGGAGTCTTTACAAGCCCCTTTTGATAAAACGCATAATCTGAAAGCGCGTCGATCAGTTTAAAGCCGGGAAACAGCTTTTGAATGAGCCTGGAAGCGCGGCGGTAAGAATAAAAATGCGAGAGCGAGGGTTCGTCCGAAACATGAAAGAAGCAGCGCTCGCGGATGCCCTTTTTGTCAATATATTCGGTCAGCGCTTTTGCGAACGCGGTCAAAAAGCTCACATAAGCCCGGCTGTTTGCCTTGGTTTCCCAACCGAAAATGCGTTTGTATTCGCCTTTTTCTGTTGCCATGATTTTTGGCGCAAACTCCGCGCCCCATTGCGTGAACAGGTGCGACATTTCGAAATAACGGATGCCCGCGCGGTCGCACATATCAACCCAGCGGTCAAGCTTCTCAAACGAAAAGCTGTAGTTCCATCCGCGTTTTTCAATGTCAACAAGCTGCACGGTGAGCCGCTCGGCGCCGGGAGCGGTGTCAAGCGGCGGTGTGAACAGGGGCGTGAGCAAAAAGTTGATGCCATGCTCCGCCGCGCACCTCGCAAAGTTTTCAACAATGCGCCAATATTCCTCACTGAACGCCTCAATTTTGTACCAGCTCATCAGGCAGTCTGTGTGAAACCAGTGGGTGACGATCAGCTCCTGCTCCGGCAGAGCCGCGTCAAGAACCGTGACACGCAATGTTTGTGCAAGTTCTCCGTTCAGCAGCACTTTAATTTCATATGTACCCCCCCTGACCTCGCCCGAGGGGGAAATCTCAAACCAAAACGCGTTCCATTCGCCCTGTTTGAGTGGGACGGGGGCGGTATAAGGGTAAAGGATGTCGGGATACGATCCGGGCTTGCCCTCGTTCAAAAAGAAATCGTCGGAGTCTTCATATTTCGGCAGACTGGAGGGAACAAGCCCCACGAAAAAGATGTTGACATACTCTTTTAAGGGCGATTCAACGGTGACTGCCGCCGTAATATCTTCACTGCTCTGGCAGGCAAGCTGAAAAGACGCGCGCTCATTTTGCAGCATGGATAAGCCTTCCAGAGGAGGGTTTTGCGGCTCATAAGAGGGGAAAACCTTTGCAAGAGAAGAAAGCAGCTTTGTTTGCGTTATCATGTAGATACCATCCTTTATTATTTTGGTGAGGAAAACCTCTTTGTCAAGTCCTGCACCGTGTTGTAGACAATTGAAAACAGCTCTTTCAGCCGCAGCTTTGTGAGCAGCCGGTCTGTTTTCTCGTTGAGGATTTCATGCAATGTGTCGGGAAACTCCGCTTCCGCAAAGGGGGACGACGGATTGTATTCGGGCGCGGGGCCGTTCATAATTGTAAAGTCAAAAGTTCTTGATTTCAACAGAGAAAGCGTGCCCGATTGATAATAGTTGACAGTAACCGCCGCATGGGTGCGTGAGGTTTCCGGCAATTTGCCGCGCAGGCGCAGGGTCGCACTCTCCCCCGGCTGCAGCTCGCCCGCCGTGAGGGCGCTGAAATGCACATCCATGCCCTTGGCAAGCACCGACACAAGGCGCAGGGGGTACGTTTCTGAAAGGTTTGTGACAATGAGCGAGGTGTCTTCACCCGAAAGATACCCTTCGCGGCTTTGGTCAAAGCAAACAAACACGCCGTCACGCGGGTTTGTTGAGGCATGAAACTGGGGAAACGCCGGGTCTGCATAAATATCCATCGGCGCGTCTGCCAAAAGCAGTGTTTCTATGAGAACACGGCTGTACGGGTCCCAAAAACTCTGGCCGTGGAACTGCCCGTCAATAAACCAGGTATTTTCGGGCAGATAGCCTTGTGCCGCATTAATTTCCATTGAGGGTGAAATGTGGTTATGCGACAAATCCGCGCACTGCGCCCCCATGCCCGCATAACCGTCGGCAAAGCGTTTGCCAAACGGCGCGCAGCGTGCGCCCGTGGCGCTTTCTGTGGGAATGATCGCGTCGCTGTTTTCCTGCAGGCCCGTCACACTCGCAAGCCCCGACGCAGCGACAATCGAAAGCCGCACGCCCGCGTTTTGGCATTCATAAAAGCTTTGCGCAAAGCCGGGCACAACAGCATGGTGCATCTGGTCACTCTTTGCAATCAATTCCGCACAGGCCCGCGCATTCAGGCGGTCTGCCTTGAGCTGCTCATAATATTCTCGCGGAATAAAATCCCAAATACTGCCCCAATAGCCGATCACGTTATAAATGTGCGGCAGGCACGCGCGCACAACGGCGTTGAGGGTGTCAAACGAGCCCTCCTGCGAAAGCCATGAAAACTGCGACTCTGAAAGCTTCCCGGTTTCCACAAACGCAATCAAAGACTGCACGTTTAAATTGATATTCCCCGATAAAACGTCATAAGCAAGTGCCGCGCCGCCCAGAGCGGGCACGTTGAGCACCACATTGCGCAGATCTCCCTTTGTGCCAAAAAGGCTCAGATAGGCGCCTGCGACCTGCCCGCCGTGGCTCAGGGCAAAGATGCTGACCTGATTGCTGCCGGTGTATTGTTTGACTTCTTCCACATATGCGCGCAAATTTTTTGCGCAGGCGATGGCCCCCTGACGAAAATCCACATGAAAGTTAAACACATTTTCCGCCCCCACGCGCTCGGCAAGGCTGTAAGCCAGCGCCGGCATGTGTATGAGGCTTGGGTCATAAGCGTCAAGATAATCAACACTGGTTTTTGCAGGGTCGTTTGAATACGGCTCAACGGGCAAAACACTTGTGCCGTCCGGATTGCAGGCCAAGTCGCCCGCAACCGACATAAACTGCCGCCCCACCGCGTCGCCAATCATTTGCACCCGGCCGCCGTCTTGGGCACCCGGCAGAAGACCCGATTTGACGATGTTTTCAACAATCAAAGACAACAGTTCATCGGGCGAAAGCCCCCAAACCCGTTGCTCTGGTTCACCCGCTTCACGCAAAAACAACGCGCTGGAGCTGAACCCGGGCACGAGAATCACCGGCGTTTTTTCATTTGGCTGCGCCTGCGCAGGCAACATGGAGGCCGAAAAAACAAGCGCGAATATCATCAAAAGGCAAAGCAATTTTTTTGTGTGGTTCATAGCAAAACTCCCCGGTGGCAAAAAACGCCGTCTACCGTTTTTTTGTTGTTTTGCTTTTATTTTTCCACCATGCCCATATTCATGCCTGTTGAATTTATGTAAAACTGGAAAAATCAATATTTATAAAAATGTTTTTTCTTTTGATATTGCGGTTCACAGGTGAGATTGAGCCCCAGCTTTCTATAGACATCTTCGTCCACCTGCGCGAGCATCACCGTGGAGTGCGCCTCGCAGCCGCGCAGGCGCGGCAGGCATTCCATCGCCCGTTTGGCATATTCGCTGGAAGCGGCGCTGATCGACAGGGCAATGAGCACCTCGTCTGAATGCAGCCGCGGATTGCGCCCGCCCAGCATGCCCGTTTTGAGCGTTTGAATCGGCTCAATGACACAAGGGTCAATCAGATGCAATGCCTTTTCCATATTGCACAAATGCTTCACCGCATTGAGCAGCGCCGCCGCGGACGCGCCCAACAGAGGGGATGTTTTGCCCGTGACGATCGTGCCGTCGGGCAGTTCAATCGCCACGGCGGGCTGGTTTTCTGTTTCCTGCGCACGCTCAAACGCCGCGCTCACCACAGGGCGGTCATCCTCTGAAATATTCAACTGTTTCATAAGCATTTCAATTTTTTCGGCCGGAGACTGCAGGGAGCGCCCTTTGCGAATGTCGCACAATGTCGCAAAATACCGCCGGATAATTTCGTCAGAAGCCGCCCTGCGCACTTTTTCATCGTCGCAAAAGCAATAGCCCGCCATGTTCACGCCCATATCCGTGGGAGATCTATAAGGGCTTTTGCCCGCAATGCGCTCAAACATCTCGTTTAAAACGGGAAAAACCTCAACGTCCCGGTTATAGTTGATGGCCAGTTTGCCGTAGGCCTCCATGTGATACGGGTCGATCATATTCACATCGTTGAGGTCCGCCGTGGCGGCTTCATAGGCAAGATTGACCGGATGCTTGAGCGGGAGATTCCAGATGGGGAAGGTTTCAAATTTCGCATAGCCCGCCTGAATGCCGCGCTGATGCTCATGATACAGCTGCGACAGGCAGGTCGCCATTTTGCCGCTGCCCGGCCCCGGCGCGGTAATCACCACAAGCGGGCGGCTAGTTTCAATGTATTCATTTTTGCCAAATCCCCCGTCGCTGAAAATATGCTTGATATTGTATGGGTAGCCCTCGATGGTGTAGTGCAAAAACACCTTGATGCCCAGACGCTCCAGCTGATTTTTGAATACAAGCGTGTTCGGCTGCGAATCAAACTGCGTAATGACCACGCTGCCCACAAACAGGCCGGTTTCTGAAAAAGCGTCCAGCAGGCGAAACACGTCTGAATTATAGCTGATGCCCAAGTCGCGCCGCATCTTGTTTTTTTCAATGTCGGCCGCGTTGATGACAATGACGATTTCCACATCATTGTCAATTTTTTTCAGCATTTGCAGCTTGCTGTCAGGCAAAAAGCCGGGAAGCACGCGCGATGCGTGATAGTCGTCGAACAATTTGCCGCCAAACTCCAAATACAGCTTGCCTCCAAATAGCGCGATCCGCTTGCTGATTTCGGCGGACTGCTTTTCGATATACGCATTGTTGTCAAAACCTTCTCTAACCATTGCAGTGAATCCAATCCTTTCACCCGGCACAAAAACTGTCGGTTTTTGTAACAATTTTCTAAATTTATATGATATCATTTCTTTCTCTTTTTTGCAACAGCAATCTGAACGGCGATTTACCGGATATTTTTTAAAATAAAAAAAATCCTGCAGGCACAAAGGCTTACAGGATTTTCATTTAGCTGGAAAAACACTGCAAAAAAGATTTGTGTTCATTTGGCGTTGCTCGATGTTTAATCGCCAAATTGCAATTTATTTATCTTGCTCTACAAAGCCTCTGAATATTAAGCACACAAAAATAAAACATAATACCGCTCCGCCGCCCATTACTCCAGGATATAGAATGCTTGCATTGATATTTGATTCAGTTATCAGGATTAAAACAAAGGCAGCAGCAGATACGATCGCGCCCGCAAATGAACCGCAGGCGATGGCTCCAAAACCCCTGTACAGTCTTGCCTTTGACAGTATCCTTGAAAGACCCTTGACTCTTTCGCTTATAAGCTCTGCCAACCCTGCAAATATTAAGGCGGCGCATATCAGACCCCCCAAAACAACCAAAACAAAAACGCCCTTATTCTGCATATACACCGGATTTTTTAACAGACAAAGAGCCAATCCTGTATAATAAGCAATCCAACCTATGTTACCCAATATATCATAGCACCACCATTGCTTATCTGTTATTGTCAATTTATACATATTCTGTTTCCCCCGTGGGTTCTTTATTTGCAGACTTAAATTCTTGTTTATCTGTGTGATATCGCAAGTTTTAGTCTATGATATCACAGTTTTGTACAGAAAAAAAGGCATATCTTCCCCTTGATGGAAGCTATGCCTTTTCTGGAAGGTTAGGTCAAAAAAGATGCCATGGTTTTGTTTCATAAACACCTACAAAATAAACTTTTCAAAATACTGTTTTGCTTGTAAAAGCCATTGATGAGGATATAGAATTATATTGTTATCAATAATATAATTTATATAAGCATAACTGGCTTTCTCTAACGAAACAGATAATTCTTTTTTAACTATATCATAAAATGGCGGCTTGCCATCTTGATCCCATGACAGTTTATCAGCAATAAATAATGCCATATCAGATTCTGAAGGATTATCTTTCAATGTTGTATGACATTCGATAGAAGATAATATATTAGGATCAAAAATTTTAAATAATGATTCAGATAACAATTTCGATACTCTTTGGTGCAAAAGAAAAGGATATCTTTTTTCTGATTCATCAATAAAAAGCATACCATTCACAAAATAATTCAACATATCTTTTGGTTGAATAACCACACTTATATCATGTAAAAACCCGCTCACTTTGCAATTTGTTTCATCAAGACCATACATTTTAGCTATTTGTACGTTTGTATCAGCAACAGCTTTTACATGCTTATATGTATCGCCTTTGCCATTAAGTTCGAGAAGATTTTTTACATCAATCTCCATGTTACCTGTGATTTCAGGTACATTAATATATTCATATGTATTAATATTCAAATTACCTAACACCTCACATGTTTTAATTCTGTTCACAATTGCTTCACTTCTCCGAATGTAACGCATATACAATTGTATTTTAGCACACATAATGTAAAGAAGTCGACTGCAAACAACAATCGACTTCTTTCGACAAAAATTGTGGTCCGAGTGGCGAGACTTGAACTCACGGCCTCTTGACCCCCAGTCAAGCGCGCTACCAACTGCGCCACACCCGGTTGCTAACAGCGAAAAACATAGTATCACAAAAAAACAAGAAATGCAAGAGGTGTTTCTAAAAATTCCAGAAAAAATTCCAGGCTTCTGTTTTCCTGAGCCTCCCACTCTGGACAGTGACTCCATCTTCCTCTTGTTATCTTAAATAAAAAGCCATACAGTGCGGTGAGGATTCACTGCCCATGCAAAGCACTGGTTCGGGCTGTTTCAATTTATCCGCGCGCAAAAACACCGCCCGCAGGCATGCTGCCGTTTTTCATAGTTAATTCTTTCAGAAAATGTCCAGAAAAAACACGCGTAAAAGCTTTATATATGATTTTTTGCACGTGGAGACCGACCTGTTTTCAAATGACTTTACGATAACCGCCCTGAAACATAAACATTGTTTCTTTCATGAACGGCAACACAGTTTTCTCTGAGGATGCCCTTCTTTCCGCTGCGCAGCTCATTGTTTTGAATCACCAGATTTTCCGCGCACTTTACGGTTATGGGATAGCTGTCATTCCCTGACTCAATATAATTGTTTTCAATAAGAATGTTCTTGTGAACCGGTTTCCTGGGATTCGCTACCGCGATCTCAATGGATATGCCCGTATCATAATTCAGAATTCTGTTGTTTCTGATAATCAGGTTTTCGGTGGTAACGCCCTCGTGCCAAAAGGCCTCGGCGGCAACATGAATCCCCGCCCACGATTTGCAGTCAAGGATGTTGCCCTCAATCAAAACATCGCGGGTCTTGACCAGAATCGCCCTTGCCAAATGTTTTTTGACAGAGCAGTTCAGGAACTCCATGCGGGGCAATTGGCAGATATCTGCAAACAGTGCGTCTTCTTCCAGCTCCGGCACGTCCTCAAGGAACTCTACAATCTGCGTATAATTTGTGAAATCGGGCTCGACGGCCTTCACTGTGAATACCCCTGCGGGCGTCAAATCCTCAAACCGGCACAATTCTATCTTGTCGCCGACGTTGAAATAATCGAGCTTTGAGCAATGGGTCCCCGTGGGGGCTTTGACTTGGAGCGTATAACGCGTTCCCTCTTGTTTTATCACCGAATGATAATAGGTGTGCACATTGCTCGCATCGTCCCCGTGGCCGTTAAAAACGCAATTGACATATCTCAGCAGCCCTGTGCAGGAGGTAAAATGCGTGGCGTCTGTGTTTGTTGACATGCAGTAACCCGCTCTTGGAACGACTTTCAGCCCGTCGAGAAAAACATCATGGCTTCTGTGGCCGACGACCCCCATGCCGCAGTGCGTGTGAACCGTTATGTTGTGCAGCTCGGTGTTTTCAGCCTCATAGATCAAAATCGAAGGGCGATAATGAAAAGTATGCGTCAGATAGACCTCGTCGCCCCCGCAATCCTCTGCGCCATAAAAACGATAAATGTTGCCCCTCAGGTGTTGTGTGTGTGATGATTTTGTGACCCCGCATATTTCTGCCGCCTGCGTGTTCACGCACAGCATGCGAAGGGTCGGCATTTCACAAGAAAGCAGGGGTTCACTGCCAAAATCCACGTCAATAAAAGGAACAGGTCCCGCTGTTTTTTCGCTTTTTAATAGTTTACCGCGCGAGAACGCCGCCCGCTCAAGGTCGATTGTGAAATTTTTGAGCGTGACATTTTTGCAGAATTGGCAGGAGATGTTTTCCATAAACCCGTCAAAAACAAGGGTCGCTCCGTTACCGTCAATGGCGATATCCTCTGCGCCCTTTAAATCAATGCCGATCTGATACTCAAAATCATAGGTAAAAATCAGCTTTTCGGGGTCTTTTGTATATTTGCCCCGCATAATGTCCCGCTGAAGCTCGACCGCCCTGGCATCCTTTAAATGATAGATCGTTGCGTCCAGCAGCAGAGTTGTGCCGGGATTGTGGCAGAGATAGCTTGCGGCCGCCCTGAAAACGGCCATATCGTCGCCGCCGTTGAATTGATTGATATGTATTGTGTTCATAGAATCACCTATATCGTAATATATACCCTTGCCCTTGACTATAACACAATTTATGAAAGCGCTCAAGAGAAAGTTCCTTGATGTCATCCGCATGCTTGCCCCGTGACGAATTTTTTGAGAATACGGCAAGGCACATCTTGACAAATTACGCGAAAAACCGTATTATGAAATGATAGATTTGGGCGTGGGGCTTTCGGCAAACAAGCATGGCCGGCTCCACACCCGAAAGCCGCGCACCCCCTTTCTGCGCAGCATAACACAACAAAAAGCCTGTTCTTTCTTATGCTTCGGATGTTGGCTTGAACAGGCTGTATTGATCATACGGAGGATGAAAACAGATGCATGAACTGATCCTTGTTTTAGATTTCGGCGGGCAATACAAGCAGCTGATCGCGCGGCGTGTGCGCGAAAGCGGCGTTTATTCCGCCATTATGCCCTGCGAAACACCCATTGAGGAAATCCGGGCGCTCAACCCCATCGGCATTATTCTGACGGGCGGGCCCGCCAGCGTTTACGCAGATTCATCCCCGAAATGCGACCCTGCGTTATTTTCCTTAGGTATTCCGATTCTCGGCATTTGCTACGGCATTCAGATTATGACGCATCTGCTCGGCGGCGAGGTAAAAAGCTGTGACGTGAGTGAATACGGCGTGACGGCAATGGAAATTGTGAAGGACAGCGCCCTGTTCACATCGCTTGAGCCATCTCAGGCAGTTCTTATGAGCCATACGGACTTTGTGTCCGCCCCCCCCGCAGGTTTCACTGTCACCGCAAAAACAGGCAACTGCCCTGTGGCGGCAATTGAAAACGCAGCAAAAAAGCTCTTCGGCGTGCAGTTCCACCCCGAAGTCAAGCACACCGAACACGGCATGAAAATATTGCAGAATTTCTTGTTTGATGTCTGCAAAGCCAAACGTGACTACTCCATGCAGGATTTCATTGAACGCCAAGTGAAAGAAATCCGTGAGACAGTGGGAGATAAAAAAGTAATGCTCGCGCTCTCCGGCGGTGTGGACTCCTCAGTATGCGCGGCGCTGCTCTCAAAAGCGATTCCGGGGCAGCTGACCTGTGTGTTTGTCAACCACGGCTTCATGCGCAAGAATGAACCGGAGCAGATTGAGGCCATTTTCAGCAATATGGATTTAACGTTTATTCATGTCAACGCGGTTGACCGTTATATGGAAAAACTCAAGGGCGTGTCCGACCCGGAGGAAAAGCGAAAAATCATCGGCACGGAGTTTTATCTTGTGTTTCAGGATGTGGCCAACGAAATCGGCAGCATAGACTTTTTGGCGCAGGGCACGATTTACCCCGATGTAATCGAATCCGGCAAAAAGAATTCGGCAAAAATCAAAACACACCACAATCTTGTGGATCTGCGTGAGGTTTGCAACATCAGCGGCCTGATCGAACCGCTGCGCGAGCTGTTTAAAGACGAGGTGCGCAAGCTGGGCACCCTGCTCGGCCTGCCGGAGTCGCTCGTTATGCGCCAACCTTTCCCCGGCCCCGGCCTTGCGGTGCGCACCATCGGTGATTTGACAAAGGACAAGCTGGATTTGCTGCGCGAAGCTGACGCAATTTTACGCGAGGAGCTTGACGACTGCGGCGAAGAGCTGAGCCAGTATTTTGCAGTGCTTACAAACACACAGTCCGTCGGCGTGATGGGTGACGAGCGCACCTATAACCACGTTGTGGCGCTGCGCGCAATCACAACAACCGACTTTATGACGGGCGAATTCGCGAGAATCCCCTATGACATCCTCGCAAAAATCTCCCGCCGCATCACGAATGAGGTTCGAGGCATCAATCGTGTGGTGTACGACATCACGTCCAAGCCCCCCGCCACAATCGAGTGGGAATGACGATATTAGAGCCGGGAACCCAGTATTATCAAGGGTTCCCGGCTCTTTTTTTATCATAAGCGTTCCAAAAGCGTTCCAATTAAATTTTTTCGGCTTCTTTTTCAACATTTTCCAGTCGGTCTGCAATGTTTGACAGAGCGTTGCTCTCAGGCGTTACATCCTCCTCGGTACCACTTTCAGCTTGACGCTCGAGATCTTCCGCAATCGCTTCCATTTTGTCCGGGTAGAGGTGGGAATAAGTTTCCATCGCCACCTTGACGGTATCTCCCAGACGCTCCGCTACGGCAACGATAGAGTAACCCATTTCAACCAGAAGCGCCGCATGGGAATGACGGAGATCATGAATCCGAATACGTTTCATTCCAGATGCCGCGGCGATACGGTCAAGTTCCGTATTTAATGTACCATGCGTAAAATAAAAAATCCGGTCATCTTGACCGATGCCGTACAGGGCACTAATGTATTTCTGTACCTCGTCATACAAGAAGCCAGGCATAGAGATATCCCGGAAACTGTTGTCTGTTTTGGGTGGTCCAGAAACATCCTCCCCCTCTTTTCTATGGTGTGTCTTCTCAATGTGGATAGCTTTAACATCGAAAATATCGGAAGGAGTCAGATCGAGACACTCTCCAATGCGCATGCCTGTCCAATACAATAAAAGCAACGCAACCCGAAACCCCGGTTTTTTGACAAACTGAATTGCGGTGTTAAACTCGGACACCGTCCAGAATTTCATTTTCCCGGCCTTTTTTTTGCCCATAAATCCAGCAGGCTTGCAAGGATTTTGTGGGAGATTATAGAACATCACAGCATAATTAAAGATAGCCGATAATCGACTGTTTATTGTGCGGATGTAAGTAGCCGCATATTTTCGGTTAGTGCGCGGATTGACTGCGGCCATGACAGTGTTTTGCCAATTTCGGATTGTCACCGCACTGATCTCGTTGACCTGAAGCTCGCCGAAATAAGGCAGAAGCCATTTATCAATAATGCTGTCCTGTGTTCCCTGTGTTCCATCGCGCACTCGGTGCTTCGCGTCTTGGCGATACAGGTCGACCAATGATGCAAAGGACATGTCGCAGCTCCGCTTGTTCTTCAGCAAAAACTCACGCTCAAAAGCGAGGGCGTCACTCCGTTTTTCAAAGCCTTCCTTTTTCTTTTTACGCCGACTTCCAGTCCAGTCAGTATACCAAAAATCGGTTTTCCACTTTACTGCACCGCTTTTTGTTTTGTATTTTGTTGCTGGCATAGCCCCTCCTCGCTGCGCATAAATGGACGCTATTAATTATTAGAATCAAATATAATCTTTAAATATTCATAGTTTTTTGGGGAGAGCACTTGAGAGTATAAGATAAGCTGCAGTGTTCGATTCAAGCGCGTCTGCTTTCCTTTTTCAGTTTTTAGGGATTTCGCCTCCCGCATGACGCTGTCATATACACGTTTAATTGCGGCATTGATTATGTTATCCTGATCAGCCATGAGTGTAAGCAGCTTGGATTGCAGTGTTGACCGTGGAGCCATACCAGCACTACAGAGGGCAGGTTCTGAATAACTGGAGAGCCGTTGCAGAAAAAATACCGCAGTATGATAACCATTAACGGAGGATATAAAATCTTCGCTGGAAACAGATATCTGATAAAATAAATTAAAAGCTTCAAAATCCCGCGCCGGAGCTGGCGCGGGATTTTCTTCATATACCAATCCACACCGGCAATCTTCGTGCAACGGAGGACCTTGTACTGAGCGGCCATTTATTATAAAAAAGGCACCTACGGGAACCGCGGTGCCTTCCATTTTACAGCACTGGGGACAACCGGATGCATCCGCAGCAGAGCTCCAAACTTTAAAAATAATGACTTCCTCCTTTTAGTCCCAAATGATAAAATGTCGACGCAATTCACGCTTTAACCATTCTTTTTAAAGTCAGCACAATTTTCGCCGGACTTTACCTCAGAAAGAGTTTTCAGCATGTCTACATACTCATTTGCTTTTGCTTTTTCCTCAGGTGGAAGTGAAGATAGTTTCTTGATAAGCTCCTCATCTTTAGATATTTTTGGGGCAATGCGGCTTGTCCCAGTTTCGGGGTTAAGCGATCCCATATCATCTGACAACCCCAAAATATAATCGGACGTAACATCATATAAGCGAATCAGGTCCCGCACGGTGTCGGGGTCTGGATCCGCCATATCTTTTTCATATCGCGATAAAGATTTGTTGCTTAAACCAATCGCACGATAGACGTCCATCTGAGACAGTCCCCTTCTTTCCCGTGCAAGACGGAGACGTTGGCCGAAACTATACATATAGATTCACCTCTTCTTAAAAATAATAATAGCACAATTCCTGTATATTGAGAATAAACTTCTCAAAAAATGAGAAAAAACTATTGACTTCCTTGAAAATGAGATATATAATGAGCTCATAACTTCTCGTTTCAAGAGAAGCTGGAAAGGAGGAGCCATAATGAAGCCGGTATATCAGTATCTCCGCGACTTCCGTGAGGATCATGGAATCACCCAAACTCATATCGCAAAAAAGACAGGAAAAACGGTGCAAAGAATCAGTGCGCTTGAAACAGGGACCATCCGACTGACGGCAGATGAGCTCGTAGAGTTATGCATCATTGGATATGGGATTACCCCTGCAATTTTTTTTGCCGACATGTTCTCTCAAAATGAGAAGGTTTCATAGCATGTAACCAAACATGAGAAGTACACCTGTCTAATTGTATCGTAAAGGAGGTGTGAAATACATGGCTAAAAACCCTACGATAGCCGCCCGTAACATGTTTTGTATCGCACGAAAGGCAGCTGCAACGTGCAATGACGCTCTTAACAGCCGAGAAGGTGCCGCAGAACAGATCGGAATTGATAGAACTCGCTTGGCTCGCATTGAACTCGGAAGTCTGGATCCATATCCAGAAGAAGTCCTATTGATGAGTGATGCCTATAACGCACCGGAACTTTGCAACTACTACTGCACCCGTCACTGTCCATTGGGCATCAAAACAGTTCCTCCCGCAGAGATATTACAGCTTGATCGACTGACGATAAAAATTATTTCTGCACTGGGCGGCGCTGATTACATACCGCAAGCAATTGTGCAAATTGTCAGTGACGGCAAGATAACCGCAGACGAAAGGCCAGAGGTCGATAAGATTCTGGCATCTTTACAAAAAATCAGCGAGGCAGCGGCAGAAACGAAGCTGTGGATAGAAAAGAACATTCGGTAGGAGGAAAAAACCATGAAACAGCAAGAGCAGGCGTGTCCGCTGCAATTGGAAGATCTCCCCGCATTCCTCAGAGTTGAGGAGGTCGCAAAAATTCTGCAGGTAAGCGAATCTCGCGCCTACAAAATCATGCGGGAGCTGAACAAAGAACTAGAGCGAAAAGGCAAGATCACGACTGCCGGCCGTGTTTCCAGTAAGTATTTACTTGAAAGAGTGTACTATTGACCCGCAATTCCCGCCATTGGCGGTTGAGATACATGCACCGCGGGCAATGGCCAACAAAATTAAAATGTCAAAATGTAGGCAGAAAACACATTGCCTGCGGTGCGTGATCAGAAAGGAGATGGCAAGCAGATGAAACCTGCATACAAAAGCAAAGTGTACACCGACCGGCCCGCGTATGCGGATTTTGATGCGCCCGCTAAGTTTGAGGCTATTAAAAGCATAATCGCAAAAAGATTGGTGCAGCATCCAAATGCAATTTGTTCATACTCTGGCGGGAGCGACAGCGATATCATGTTGCACCTAATCGAAACGGTGCGCAAAACCTTCGGTCTGCCGCCCGTTCAATATTGTTTTTTTAATACCGGACTGGAAATGGAGGCCATTAAACGTCATGTCCGCGACATGGAAAAACTGTACGGCGTTACAATAACAGAACATCGCCCCAAAAAAAACATAGTGCGATCTACAAGAGAGCACGGAATACCCTTTATATCCAAAATTGTTTCGAGCGGGCTGGAGGGGGCGCAAAAGAAAAACATTCCTCTTTCCATCGCTGAGGAATACGCGACTGCAGAAGACAAGCCGGCGAAGCGCGCGGAGCTCAAAAAGAGATATCCAAAATGCGAATCAACAATTAACTTTTTATGCGGATGCAATTCTGCCGGGGAGCCTCGACCAGACATTCAGCTCGTCATTGGCTCGTCAAAATATTTGCTGGATTTCATCATCGAAAACCCTATTCCGTTTCAGGTAAGTAATCATTGTTGCGAAGACTGTAAAAAGCATTTAGCGCACAGCGTGCAAAAGCCGTATGACATGGTAATCACTGGCGAGCGGCGCGACGAGGGCGGCATGCGGTCAGTGCCGCGCAAGGATAATACGTCAATGTGTTTCTCGGAATCGGCTGACGGAAAGTACAGACTCCGACCCTTGTTTTATGTGTCGGACGCAGATAAACAGTGGTATAAGGACTATTACGGTATACGCTACTCTGATGCATATGAGGTGTATGGACTAACTCGCACAGGCTGTTGCGGCTGCTCAATATCTGCAAGAGCTGTAGAGGATTTAGAAAAGATACGGCCATACGAGCCAAACTTGGTAAAGGCCGCATGGAATGTGTTTGGTGACAGTTACAGATATCGCCAGCAGTACAATGAGTACAAGGCATTAAGGAGAAAAGGAGAAATATTATGACAAACATTATCAAGGTTCAGTTTTTGAAAGGAGGATTTCCATTCGGGAGGGCTTACACCTATTTTACGCCGGAGCCGGTAGCGGTCGGAGACACGGTAGACATAATGACGGACCGGGGCGTCGCAAAAGGCATGGTTACTCAGATTGATGTACCGGAAGCAGAAATTGCCCCATTTAAGGATCGCGCAAAAAGCATCATTGGAAAAGCAAAGGAGGATAAAACGGATGAACATGGATCAGCAACAGAAAAGCATCCCAGTAGCAATTAAAGTCGGAGTTAAGTTTGGTCTCGCGGTATTGACATGTCATATGACAATCAAACTGGGTATCCTTGGGCTCGAGACTCTCCAGTCCAGATCCGGAAACCCCGGAGGCGAAATACTTATCGTGCCACTTATGATCTTATTGGTTTGGATCGGCTGGACAGCACGAGGAGAGATTTCAGAGTTTAAAAAAAGAATGGAGATGGAGGAGGATGATATCGGTGAATCCGAAAGCGATTAAAGAAGTACGCACGGAAGCAGAATCTTTCCTTGGCAAAGAAATAACAGATGCGGAGTGGAATTCTGCCTTTCCGATGGCTCAACGGAAGCTGGATTGCATCATTCAGAGGTTCGGGGATGCCAATGGAGAGCGCCGGCAGGCATACTATCTCGGCAGGCTTGTCGGGGAAAACATAAGGGAATCTGCATTTTCGGCGTATTTCGAGGCACTTGCCCGGACAAAAGAAAAAGGCCGCTCCCAAGAGGAAACGACCCAGATCATGACAAATCAATTATATACCACAGTGAGCGGAGATGTCAACCCTGCGATTTTCAGGGAGGAGGAAGCATCATGAAATTAAAAACACTTAAGCTTGAAAACTTTCAGGGGATTCGAAGCCTTGAATTCCGGTTTGATGGAAAAAGCGCCAGCGTCTATGGTGACAATGCGACAGGTAAGACTACACTTTTTAACGCATTGACATGGCTGCTGTTTGACAAGCCCGCCACCAGTGCGAAAAACTTCACGCCTAAGACAAAGGGGCCGGACGGCGATGTCCATTATCTTGACCATGCCGCAGAGGCACAGTTTGATATTGATGGACGCATTGTGACTCTGAAAAAAGTATATCATGAAATTTACAAGAAAAAGAAAGGATCCTCCACGGAAGAATTCGACGGGCATGGAGTGGACTACTACATTGACGGCGTACCTACGAAAGAGCGGGATTTCCAGTTGATGCTGTTTGCTTTCTGTGGCTCTGCAGAAAAAATGAAGATGCTGACAATGCCGGATTATTTTCCGGAGCAACTTCCGTGGGACACCCGCCGCAAGATATTACTTGAGGTTTGCGGCGATATCGATGATGACATGGTCATCGCGAGCACTCCAGAGCTGCAGGATCTCCCGCAATTGCTCATGATGCCTGGCACCAGCGGCCAGAGATACACTGTCGAGGACTACAAAAAGATTGCCCAAGTAACAAAAAGCGATATCAATAAACAGATTCAGGATATTCCTGGCAGAATTGATGAGGCCCATCGCGCCATTCCCGATACTACAGGGATTGACCCTGAAAAAATAGACACCCGCATTGCGGATCTTAATTCCAAGCGCGCAGAGCTTGAGCAGCAGAAGGCGCGCATTCTTGCCGGTGATACCACCGCGGCGGAAATCCGGCAGCGAATAGCCGAGGGATCGGCAAAGCTTGCAGAGGCAAAAGAAGCATATGCCACCCAAAACGCAAACATCAACAGCAGTATCCTCGCGGAAATCAGCAACAAAAAAGCCTCTGAAATAGAGGCGCTTAACAATGCAAAAGACCACCGAAATGAAGCAGTGCGCAAACAACGCGAGGTTGACCAGATGACCGAGCTGCGCGAGCAGCTTATGAAAGAGTATACCAAAGTACAGGCAGAAAGATTTGATGCCGGGGCTGAAACCTGCCAAATGTGCGGGCAGCGTCTTCCAGAAGACAACATTCAGCAGCTCCGAGAGAATTTCAATGTACGAAAAAGCAACCGTCTTGCGGCTCTCAACGCGCGCGGAAATAAGGAAGCCAACAAAGATATGATAGAGGCCGCAAGGTCTTCCATTGCAGAACTTGAGGTTAAGGCAGTGCAGAAGGAAGCGCGAGCTGCAATCCTGCAAACAGAAATCGAATCCCTGCGCGAAAAGATGGTTACCCCAACCCCATTTGAGCAGACCAACGAATACCGCACCATTACCGCACAAATTGATGCATACAAAACAGAAGAATGTGAGGCCGGCAACAAAGCGGGAGAGGCGGTAAAGGTTATCACGGATGAAATCCAAAGCCTGTATGCCGAGATTGAACGTGAAAAAGACCGGAAGGCTATGCTGAGAGCTGCTGCGGGGCAGTTGGAACGCATTGAGGAGCTGAAGCAGCGCGAGAAGGAACTCGCAGCAAAGTATGAACAATTGGAACATGGTGTTTATCTTTGCGAGCTTTTTACGAAAACCAAGGTATCTATGCTTACCTCCAAAATCAATGAAAAATTTAGAAAAGTCAGGTTTCGGCTGTTTGTTGAGCAAATCAACGGGGGGCTCAAAGAAGACTGTGAAGTGATGGTGCCCACAGAAGATGGCAGACTCGTGCCCTTCGCCTTTGCCAACAACGCAGGCAGAATTAACGCTGGGCTTGAGATTATCGATACCCTTTCCCGCCACTGGGGCATCGAAATGCCAGTGTTTGTGGACAACGCGGAAAGCGTGACCAGAATCATCCCAATTGATACCCAAATCATTCGATTGGTGGTTTCCGAGGCAGATAAAAAATTAAGAGTGGAGGTAGGCGCATGATTTCAGAAAAACGCAAACAGCTGCAAAAACAGCTCGAAGAATCCATACAAAGCAAGAATCCGTTTACAGGAGCAGCATGTATTGGGCCGTATATGCAGGAAATTTCAATGGACTTTTCGGAAACGATCGGCCCGATTAACGAGGTGGTTGCACCTTTTTTGATTGCAGTATTAGAGATATACGCTGAAATCAAAAAGGAGCCAACCATGATATTCAAGGTGGTGGTTCCGCGTGGAAGATAGCAACAGCGAGATTTTCACAGTCCGTGCTCGCCGATGCAAACGCTGCGGTGGTCTCCTCACAAGCAAACAAGCCGTTGCAGATGGATATGGCCACGTTTGTAAAATGAAAACCGCTGACGAGAAATATGCGCGGCAACCGATAGACGGGCAATTGAGCCTGCTGGAATTTGCCGAAAACGAACAAGAATAAGGAGGATGCATATAAATGAGTCATTTTGCAGTAGCAGTTATATCAAAAACGCCTGATATTGAGCAGCTTCTTGCTCCCTATCAAGAGAACAACATGGATAATTGTCCGAAGAGTATAAGGGCGAATATGAAACAGATAGCATTGAACGTGTAAGGCTGCCGGATGGAACATATATCAGCCCGTATGATGATCAGTGTTATCGCCCCATCAGCAGAGAGGAGTATGAGTCATTAGACAGCAACGCTCCAAGCATGTCAAAGAACACAATGCCCAGTATTTTATTCGTGACATTACACAGTGCAATGGTGAAATCGTTAATGTTCCGTTCAAAGAAGTATTCCCCACTCTAAAGGATTATCTTGAAGATTGGCACGATGCTCAGTATGACGAAGGGCAGAAAGACTGGGGCTTTTGGGAAAATCCTAATAAAAAATGGGATTGGTGGGAGGTCGGAGGACGCTGGCATAACCTTTTGAAAACAAAGAATGCCAAGAAAACAGATCAGTGTAAAATCTCTGAAATTGACCTCTCACCAGACAAGGAAAAATATGACCGGGCACTAAAGAAGACTATGCAAATCATGAGGCAAGCCTTTGTACTTGGGCGGTTGTCACCCCGGATGGAAAATGGCACGAAGAAGGAAAAATGGGCTGGTGGGGAATGAACGATTCCACAAAAGAAAGCATCGTATCTTTCCGAGAAATGTTCCAAAAGATCATTGACGATGCCGACCCGGAGTGGTTCATCACAATCGTAGTCTGCCATATTTAACTAAAGGAGGATTTTATAATGGCCAACACAAAACAAACTGAACAAACCACGGAAATCACCAATGCCGAGCCTCAGAATCAACTCGCTATGAGCGAAAAATTCACAAATAAGGTGCTGAAGGAATTCGGCGGTAATGTTTCCGGAGCGATGCAGGTAACCGAATACCAGCGGACGCTCATCCAGGGATATTTCATCGCCATCGACAGGGCGCTCAAGGCTGCCGAGGATGAGCGTAATCGCAAAAACGCAAGCAACAATGACCACAAATGGGATAACGAGCTTCCCATCAACTGGAACACGGTTAACCTGAACGATCTCGCGCTCGACTTGGTACACTACGCCCGAATGGGGCTGGACATGATGCAGGACAATATGCTCTTTCCGATTCCCTACAAGAACAATAAACGGAACTGGTACGACGTGAACTTGATGGAAGGATACAACGGAATCCGCTATATTGCCGAGAAATATGCGGTAGAGGTTCCTACCGCGGTCACTATTGAGGTAGTCTATAGCACCGACAAATTCCACCCCATCAAAAAGGGAAAGGAGAACCGCGTGGAAAACTATGAATTTGAGATAACAAACGCCTTCGACAGAGGAACCATTGTCGGCGGCTTTGCTTACCTCGAATTTTCCGACCCGACCAGAAACGAGCTGATCATCATGTCGATGCGCGACATTGAGAAGCGGAAGCCGCTATATGCGAGCGCCAACTTCTGGGGCGGGAAGAAAAAAGAAAAGGTCGACGGCAAGTGGCAGGAGGTCGAAGTTGACGGATGGCTCGACGAGATGGTGCGCAAAACCATCATCCGCGAGGCTTACAGTGCAAAACACCTACCGCGGGACCCGAAGAAGATCGATGATGCCTACCAGTACATGAAAATCAAAGAAGCACGGTATGCCGAACTTGAGGCACAGGCTGAGATTGAAATGCATGCAAACACCATCCTTCTTGGCTCTGAACAGACACAACCGACGTTGCCTTCCCCTGCGGTTATTGACGAGGAAACTGGGGAGGTTATCGATCAACTCTCCGCTGAAGCAGCCACAGCGGAACAGCCCAATCCGGGTAGCCCCACGTTTTAATGGAGATTAATGTCTATGCGTCTGGTAGCAGTGGCAATGCCTACCGTATCAGTGATGGGAAAACAACACTGCTGCTGGATGCAGGGATCCCTCTCCGGGCTATACAGGTCGAATGCGGATTCGTAGTGCGTCAGATGGATGGCTGCCTGATAACGCACGCGCATAAGGACCACAGCAAAGCCGCAGAGGGGCTTGCGCGGCTCGGGGTGGACATCTACACCAGCGCGGGAACAATTGCGGCGTGTGGACTGACAGGGCACCGAATGCACGCAATAAAGGCACTGGAGGAAGTCACAATAGGAACCTTTCAGATCCTTGCGTTTGACGTCCAACATGACGCACCGGAGCCACTCGGCTTTTTGATTACCAGCACAATCACTGGAGAGCGGCTTCTATATTTTACGGATACTTATTACATCAAGTATAGGTTTGACGGATTAACCCACATTATGGCCGAGTGCAACTATGATGACGAGTGTGTCAGGCGTAGCGTAGACGCCGGATATATACCGATAGAGTTTGTTCCGCGCTTGGTGAAAAGTCACATGTCGCTTGAACACTTCCTCGAAATGCTGAAAGCAAACGATCTGACAAAGGTCAGACAGATATACCTTCTCCATCTTTCTGATAATAACAGTGACGCAGAAAGATTTAAGGAAGAAACCCAAAAAGCAACCGGCGCAGAAGTTTATGTTTGCTGAGGAGGTGAAAATATGCGTACAAGGAGCATTAAGCCCAGCTTTTTCAATAATGAAATTCTGGGAGATCTCCCATCTCTTACCCGATTACTTTTTATTGGGCTCTGGTGTATGGCAGACCGTGAAGGTCGGCTTGAGGATCGACCAAAGAGGATTAAAAAAGAATTGCTCGGCTACGACGACCTTAACGCTGAAGATGTGAATGGAATGCTTCAGGAGCTTCACAATAATGGATTTATCGTGAGGTATAACATGCAGAACAAGAACTACATACAAATAGTAAAATTCTCAAAGCACCAAAACCCTCATATCAGAGAAAAGGATTCCGAAATACCGCCTCCATTAGTGAACTATAAAGACGAAGCATGCGTTACGGGAGATGCTTGCACAGTGCTAATACCAGACAATAACGAGAAATCCACGGAAGAAGCCCCGCTGGTACCCGATTACCTATTACCTACTACCGATCACTGTATACCGACTCCGAGTGATACTCACGTTCATGAGGGTACACCTGAGTCTTCCAATGCAAAAAAAGAAACCAAGCAAAAACGATTTGATTTGTTTTGGATGGCCTACCCAAAAAAAGTTGGAAAAAAAGAAGCCCTAAAGGCCTGGGATAAAGCGAAGGTCGATTCTGCGCTCTTTGACAAAATAATGACGGCAATTGGCCGCGCTCGAGCAACAGAGCAATGGCGTCGAGATGGCGGCAGGTGGATTCCAAATCCATCCACATGGCTCAATCAGGGCCGTTGGGACGACGAATACGAGGAGGTGAATCCCGATGGAAACCCTAAAAAACCTGATGGAAACCCTAATCCCGCAAGCGGAAAAACGTATTCCAACATCGTATGAAGATTGGACGCAACGACAATGCGACTGGGAAAACGCGCAGGAGGGGCGATTATCTGGCTATGACTGCCCGGCATGCAAAAACAGGGGTTATGTGACCGTTATTGTCAACGGCGATCTCCGGCAGCGAACCTGTGCATGTATGCCTATCCGCGAAAACTTGCGGAGACTGAAAGACAGCGGGTTGCAAGACCTTGTCGAAAGATATTCCTTTGAGCGGTATATCGCGAAGGAAAAATGGCAGCAGAACACAAAGGCGAAAGCAGAACATTATGCTGCAAATCACCGTGGAAACTGGTTTTTTATTGGGGGCCAAGTCGGCGCCGGCAAAACGCACCTTTGTACGGCCATTGTGTGCGCTCTTATCAAAGAGGGCAAGCATGCGAAATACATGATGTGGCGTGAGGATATAACGGCAATCCATGCCCGCAAGTATCGCGCCGACGAGTATGCGGAGATGCTTGACCTGCTCAAGACGGTTGATGTGCTCTACATAGATGACTTTCTCAAATGCGGGGGCGGGGCTTCCGTGCCGAGCAGAGATGACCTTAATGTGGCGCACGAAATAATCAATCGCAGGTATTACAATGACACGCTGCTGACGATTATCTCCAGCGAGTACTCCATTGACGATATTATGCGTTTTGACGCAGCGACCGGCAGCCGGATTATACAACGCTGCAATGGTAATCAGGTCGTAATTCAACAAGATGAAAACAGAAATTATAGACTGAGTGCGGAATCGAAGAATTCTGAGAAAGGAAAAAAGGAATGAAAGATTTGCACAGCCTTGACAAGTACAGGCAACCGGATATCGAAAAGCGTCTTTATGGCGGCATGGGTAACAGCGGAAACGGCTGTTTCAAAGTTATGGACGGTCTTTTTTCGTTATCGCCTCCAATGGCGGAGGATGGGAGCACGTCAGTGTAAGCCCTTGCAGTCGCACACGAAAACAATGCCCCGTCTGGGAGGAAATGTGCGTTATTAAGGACATGTTTTTTGAAGCAGAGGAAACTGTTGTGCAGTATCATCCACCGGAAAGCGAGTATATCAACCAATACGAATACTGCCTGCATCTTTGGAAACCAACCGAGGCAGAGCTGCCTCGCCCACCGAAGATTTTTGTGGGAATATGAAAGGAGTGGGCATGTGAAAAGCAAAGACAGGGTACCGAAAGGATATCATGAGGGAACGCGCGACTGGCAAGATCAGTACGATATGCTTCTGGATGATGGCGTGACCTGTAACGACTGCCGACACATTGAGCGGTGCTGTGCGATATTCGGGCAACGGCCATATGTCAATAGCGGACGGTGCCAGTTTTATCCGAACCGATTTCAGGCTATAAAGAAAAAGGGGGACGAGGTAAAGTGAATGAAATCGAACGGGCGATAGCAAGTCTATGCGAGTTGCCTGATGGGTTGCTAAATATAGAAACGCGGCATTTGCAGCCATATCTTGATGCAATTGAGATGGGGATTACCGCCCTCCGCGAGCAGGCAGAGCGGGAGAAGGAGAATCGACATGATAACGAAAACCCATGAAAAACAGATGCAGCGCATCATCGGAGGTGCGTATGGGCTTACGCCGGAGAGTGTGATTATTAAAAAATGGCATGCCACAGAAAAAGCCATCGGGGACGAAGTTGAAATTGAAGTAGAATTTTCGCATGTTCATACCGGATTTTCCAAAAAAGTACCAATGTGGGTCAATGTTTTGGATTGCCGGAAAGCAATTAATCAATTTCCACCGAAAGGGGCCGAATATAATGAGCAGACTTAAAGAAATCACTCGCGAAATCGCACTGCAAGACATCCAGACACTTTATAGGAACACGGCATACTGGATGGAGCAAAACGACCTGACTCTGATTGTGGAGGCGTATTTTGGCATCTGTGAGCGGCTTGCGTTTTACGAGGGCGCTAAAGATAACGGATGGAATCCAGTAACGCAGCCACCCAAAAGCGGGCAAGAAGTACTGGTGCTTTTAGGTGATGATCAAGATGTCGACCTGGTTACATATTACCGTAAAGGTGCCCCGTTGAGTGACGAGGGTCCCTCCCGTGGTGACACCGGGACAGGACGATTGCTTGATGCGATCTTCCAGCCGCCGATGCGTTACGCTGAAGCAGACGGATTTTATTTATACGATACCGCGCCGGACGGGTATAACAAGTGGCGCCGGCATGCAGATATAATCACCCATTGGCAACCAGTACCGGCACCGCCTAAGAAAACGAGGTGTAAACGGGATGGCCAGATGTAAGAAATACGGTGAAAAAGATTGTCCCAGCTTACACTATTGCACATCAGACGGGGAGAACGCAAAAGCTGATGGTAGACCGATGCAGAAATACTGTTATTACTGCCTGTCAACGCCGCGGACAAAGAAAATCGGACACTCGGCACTGTGGTCAGGAACAACACCAAAATGGTGTCCGCTGGGCCGAGATCAGGAAGGAGATAGCTATGGCAAAAAAACGGAACTGCAGAATGACGGACGATGAGCGGCAAATGCATGAGAGGGCCGTCCGTATTCGCAAGATGACCGACGCACAGATATGTGAATTTATCGACCGTACATACGGGAAAGGAATGGAGGAAGGCTCTCGGCTTGTTGAAATGGACACTAAGCGGCAAAATTCGGAGCTAGTAGACGGCTCGGAGCATGTGAAAACCTTCATTGCATTCCTAAAGGACCGGGTAGGCACCGGAAACAGAATCGGAAACGGTGCCATCCTACAGCTGAATCGCGAATTGGAAAGCGCCCAGAGAAACGGGATTTTCGGAGGACAGCAATGAAATCATGGAATCAAGCGAATCGAGGGCAACCGTTTGAAGAATATCTCTACTTCGTTCACTCGCGATATCAATCAACTGGCACGGCCTGCGTTCACAAGGTTCCGACAGAGTTTATTCCCTTAAGGGATACCTCCGGAAAGGTCTGTAATGTCAAGGTTGAGCGCAAAAGCTGTATTGATTATCTCGGCAGGTACAAAAGCACTCCGGTGGCCGTTGAGGCAAAGCACACGGATGACAAAAGAATCGCTTTTTCCAGAGTAGAACCCCATCAGGCAGATTACATGGATGACTGGTGTAAAGACCCTGATGCCGTGGGAATTGTTCTTGTGAGCTTTCAAATGCGCCGGTTTTTCGCGGTACCATGGCCCTTCTGGCGGGAGGCCAGAAAAGTGTGGCTTGCCGGCAAGCAGCGCGGAGTGAGCGCATCGGTAAAAGCGTATGGATGGTTCTGGGATACTCCCGGAATGGCGAGCGTCAGCACAGAGCAGCTTCTCCCGGACTGGGAAATCAGGGCTGGAGGAACAACAGGTCTTCCATATCTAAACATCATAGACCAAATGAAAAGGGCGTGACAACATGAGCAACAACGAAGATCGTGAGGTTGAATTCTTTGACCTGAATAAGTCCATGAGACAAACTAAAGTGCCACTGATCTGCATATACAAGCACCCAAAAGACTACCCAGATAAATATGTCGCCCGCTTGTGGGATCGTAATATTCCAACACAGATTATGGCAACATCCGAGACACTGGAAGGCATCAGAGAAAAGATACCGGAAGGCATGGTGAGGCTAAACCGTGATGCCACCGATGATCCGGTAATTGTTGAGACTTGGATATAAAGGGGTGGCGGTATGGGGCAGGCGAGAAATTGGACAGCTGAGGAACTTGATTATCTGCAAGAAAACTGGGGTGTCAGGTCAAAAGGCAGTATGGCTCAATACCTTAATCGGTCTGTAAATGCCATAAACCTCAAAGCGCAAAGACTATCGCTTGGAGCATTTCTCGATAGCGGGGATTATGTCACTTTAAACCAACTCTTTTTAGCTCTTAACCAAACCACGGTGCATAAATACATATCTACATCCTGGATAGAAAACAGACAGCTACCCGTACACACAAAAAAGTTCATAACAATTCCTTTCGAGTGGTGTATTTAGAGGAATTTTGGAAATGGGCCGAACAAAACAAAGCTTTCCTTGATTTTTCAAAATTTGAAGAAAATGATCTTGGGATCGAGCCGGGATGGGCAAAAACAAAACGGAGAGAAGACGTAGAAAGGGCTCGGAGATACATAACGACACCATGGTCCACGCTTGAAGATGATGAACTTAAGCATTTGCTTAAACAGCATAAATATACTTTTCCGGAAATATCAAAAAAACTGCGGCGTACCGAAGGCGCGGTGCAGCGAAGGATAAATGACCTCGGCTTGAAAGAGCGCCCGGTAAAGGTTGAAAACCATACCTTATGGACAGATGAAGAGTATACATTGCTTACGGAAATGATCAAATCAGGATCTGCATATGAGTCGATGTCTGAACAACTGGGCAAATCTACGAAGGCAATACGCAGGCGAGTATACCGCATGTATTTAACGGAAAATCTTGACCTTATCCGTGGGATGATGGGTGCCGGCACGTGGGGTGATGGCCGTCCCGAAAGGAAAATAAAACATTATCTGCACATGCAAATTGAAGAAAAACATGAATGCAAAGACCTTTTATCGATCTTGGCGGGCAATTTAAAAACCAGAGCGAAAGAACTAAGCGGTGTCCGTGATGAATATGCAGAATATTGGCAAAAAGACCTCTGCCGACACTGGAGTGATATCAAGGGCTGCACCGCCAGAGAGAACAATTGTGATAGCTGCACATCTTTTGCGCGCATACAGGAGCAGATTTGCCGCCGCTGCGGAAATTCCTTTTTTG
This sequence comes from Oscillospiraceae bacterium, assembly GCA_031270605.1. Taxonomy (GTDB): domain Bacteria; phylum Bacillota; class Clostridia; order Oscillospirales; family Acutalibacteraceae; genus JAISXG01. The sequence goes on from JAISXG010000055.1 coordinate 50,181, forward strand.
AGCGGCAAAAGGCTGATATTTGTAGTCGCTGCCGTCAGATGCGTAAGTGGCAGGCAGAGAAAAAATGGGCGGTACTCGATAAAAAAAGAGCGCGCAATAACGAGAGAAAGGAACGGTAATCTATGAAAACAGATGAAATAATTGCTGGGCTATTGGATCTAGCCAAAGACAGAGAAAGCTTTTTCCGCGAAGATGGTGATGATGAGGTTTTCCGTCACGATTATGCCGTGTTGTTGGGAGCTATAAGCATTATAGAGTCTTGCCAGTGGACGCCCGTAAGTGAGGATTTGCCGAAAGAACCATATGGATGCCTGGTAATCATTGAAGTGGATGATTATAAGGGAGAGCCAAAAGAGGTACTGCTCCCGTATTATGCAGGGTATGATGGGCAGCAGTGGAATGACGAGGATGGCTGCATTGTGCGGCCCGAGATCACTCGCTGGATGCGACTTCCTAACGCACCGGAGAAACTGTTGAGAGGAGAATCGGAATGAAAGCTATAACAGTATGGCAGCCGTGGGCCTCACTACTCGCTATCGGCGCCAAAAAATATGAAACCCGGTCTCGGACGACATCATATAGGGGGCCAATTGCGATCCACGCGGCAATAAAACCCATGGGGAGTCATACTCCGTTAGAGGTACTGAGAGCGAAAGAATGCCTTGGATTTGCATTTATCAAGGAAGATATCAACACTGTGCAAGAGCGAGCGAAATTCTGGTATAACCCGCCGAAAGACTTGATCCAATTCTTAAACGACAAGCTACCCCTCGGAGCGGTCGTCGCGACGGCGGAGCTTGTGGAATGCTGGCACATTGTCCACTACCCCGGCGCGAACATTGACGTCGCAAAGAACGTCGAGGTCGGCGCGGAGCTGAACGTACCGAAGCACCACCCGCGCTTCAACGATACCATCATCCCCAGCGATCAGGAGCTTCTCTTCGGCGACTGGACGCCGGGCCGCTATGCATGGGAACTCGCAGACGTTAAAGTGCTGCCAGAGCCTATACCGTGCGGGGGCAAGCAGGGGCTCTGGAATTGGGAGCCAGATAAAGGAGCGTTGTTATGAATATTGACCTTTCCTAATTTGATAATATGGATCTCGATACTGCATTTGAAATGCTTTTATTACTCTATGCCGAAGTTGTATCTGAAACCGAAAGAGTGCGCACCATGTTTTTTAAAACCAGCGATGAAGAAACAGGGCAAACGCTCAAGACTATGCAGATCAATAAAGATATCATACGGAAAAAACTACTTGAATTTTATTATCTAGTGCAGGAGGATTGAACCGAGCAGAACGCGTGTGCGGTTTAATTGGAGGTGAGGATATGGCAAAAACAAACCTGACCCTTGAAATTGAAAAAGCTCTGCGGTATTACGCCCCCAAGGAACTCGGGGGAATCAGTATCAACATACACCGCGGTACTGCAACGGCCTTTGAGGTTCCAGTAGAATGTGGCACCAACCGAGCAGGGATGGTTGACTGTGTCCGAATAAGTGAATACTTCGGCGATCTGATGACCACACAGGTCTGTAGTTTCCACAGTTGGAAAATGGATGGTATCCGGCAAGTCAAAATCGACTGCCCACGCGGTTTCACGGATAATGATCACGTCCCGATGTTTTGTGACGAGAGTAAATGCAGATGGAATAGGCGTGGAAAGTCCGGAAGCCCCAAAATCCTTATTCAGTGCTTTGAAATCAAGGTTTCACTTTCAGATTTTAAAAGCAAGCATGGGCATAATTTTGTGGGAAATCTCAATTATTATATCGTTCCGAATGAGCTATATCCGAAAGTGAAAGACCTCATTCCTGAAGGAATTGGTGTGCTGGTCTATTTTGACGGCGCCGGCGAAGTTAAAAAGAATTCGTGTGGATATTCAGTATTTCCATACTGCGGGCTCCGCAGAAAAACAGATGCAAAGTACCGAGAAATGTCTGACGAGGACCAGAAATGGATGATTTTGAATGTCCTGAAACGCATCAGGAGAGAATAGGAGGATCAAAGCATGCAAAGTTATCAGTTTACCGAAAGAGTAGGGTGGCTGATCGGTCACGCTCTGGCCAAATTGAAAAAAACGAAGAGAGTAATCTACAGGCTCAAGATAGAATTGAAGTACCGAAAAAAGCCGCGGCAATTAAAAAGGGTTTGCATTGCTTTCGCAATGACCAAATATGACATTATGGTATGGGGAAAACGCATAGAGTCCGCGAAGGGAGAAACGCTTGATCGAATTGCAGCGGTTCATGGCATTACCCGCCAAGCCGAAATGTCAGATGATCAGCTCCAAAAGATGATTTATGAACACGTTTTTATACCCATAAAGGAGGCATCCACATGACCAAAACAGAGCAGGCAATCAGCGAGATAGAATACATCATTAAGGAGTATGATAGGCTCAAATGCGGCGATAATCACGTAGACATGTACTGCGGACCAGAGTTTATATGTTCCCTCCAAACCGCTCTCGCCGCGCTGAAAACCCAGCAGGCGGTGGATGAGGGGCGGGTAGTGGAGCTGCCGTGTATATTAGACGCTTCACGAATCGCTTACATCAAAAGTATTATTGACAGTCAGATAAAATATGCCGAAGAAGCGTTGAGAAAGGGGCAATCCGAATGAGCGCGAAACGGGTCAAATTGACAATCGTTTTCCGTACGTGCGGCCAAACCGGGATTAATCATTGGTCGGACGGCGCGTATACCAAAACGCTGAAGCTGACAGAGGAACAGTCAAAATTGTTTGTGGATGGTGAAAAAAGGTTTGATGAAATTATATGCGAATTGGAGGAACCACCGGAATGAGCAGATACATTGACGCGGAGCAAACGGCGCGTACGCTGCTCTCCATAACACGTGTATACGATAGTAAATATCAAAAGGGATTTTATGACGGCATAGACCGAGCGCTTGAAGCGATACAGGATACCCCAACCGCCGACCTTGCACCGATTAGGCGCGGTAAATGGGATTATAAAACGGTTGACCATAGCGGGAACGCACTATACCGTTGCTCGGCATGTAAGGGCTTTGTGCGCGGCACATACGACTTCTGCCCCAACTGCGGGGCAGATATGCGAAAGGAGCCTAAGAATGTTTAAAGAAAAGCAACTTCTATTTTCTCTTTCAAAAGCAAATGGAGACTTTATTATTCAGCCATTTAAAGGCTCTGGTAAGGGTGGGCAGAAACGAAATAAAACCATGTCGTGTTGTCGGATTATCCACCCAGAGAGCGGTGCAGTGTCCGAATGTCAGGAGGAACGAAGTTTTGAGCAGAACAAGAAAAAGGCGTTCCGCAGGCTGCTTGAAAAGCCAGAGTTTGTGGCATGGTATAAAATGCAAGTTGTTAAATCACTTGGCGCACTTGCGGATATCGAAGAGCAGGTTGAAAAAGAAATGAAAAACATCAAAGTCGAAATACAGGATAACGGCAAATGGGTGGAGTGGAAGGAGCAGGAGAAATGAAATTGAGTATATCGAGGTCGTTTAGGTGGTTCTTTGCATTAATCCCTCGCAAGTGTTGGCGATGCGATGATTATTTTTGGTTGGAGCGCGGAATTAAGCATACAAATTTTTACGGAGAGACCAAAAGATACTGCGCAGACTGTGCGCCCCACGAATGGGAAGGGGCGAGGAAGGAACAGGAAAAATGACCGAACAGGAGTTTAATCGTGAGAATAGTGATAATTTGTTTCAGATGGCACTTGATGATATTGACAATCTGAATTCGCGTGATGGACGGTTTGAATATTCAGATTATGTCACACTGCATAATGACGTGACCGGGTTGTATGATAGCTTTTCTTTTGTGGACGAGATTATTAAAACGCTCCGGGAACAGCTCGCCGAATCCCAGCGCCGGGAGCGGGCGGCGGTGGATGATTTAATAGGAGCTGGGCCGTGTTTTTCGTGCAAGCATTTTAGGCGTAACGACGGGGATTGTTTCGGGGCGGGTAAATGCAGAGTGGAAGGAATTGAGATAATCCCCTGCGATAGGCCCGGAACATATCGGATTGAAATTCCGGATGACGGCAGGAATACATATGAATGGCGCGGCCCTCAACCTCAGCAAAAGAATGAGGTTAGGCCCAAAATGTAGGCCTAACCAGAAAGGAGACGTTGAATAGAATGCCTTTACTTAATTACACAACAAAAGTTGATATTTATACTACTTTGGGGGTGATACAAGGTCAGCTTGTAAAGCATGGTGCTCTGAAAATAATGTATGACTATGACGCCAATGGAAGAATCTCAGCTCTTTCATTTATGATTCCAACTGCTGGAGGGATGCGTGGAGTACGGCTCCCTGCAAATGTTGATGCGGTTCACAGAGTGCTCACGAAACAAAAAGTTAAGTGCGACCGAGAACAGGCAGAACGTGTGGCGTGGCGCATTATCAAAGATTGGCTCGAGGCCCAAATGGCAATTTTGGAATCCGAGATGGTGCAAATTGATGAAATCTTTTTGCCATATATGGTAAATAATAGTGGGCAAACATTATATGAGGCTTATCAAAACAATCAATTGATGCTGGAGGGCTGATTTATGATGAATAAATCCGACATAGAGTGGTGTGACTTCTCATGGAATCCCATTACTGGCTGTCTGCATGACTGCTCATATTGCTACGCACGGAAGCAGGCACAGCGTTTTTGCGGCGACATACGGCTTAATAAAAGCAGTGAGCAGTTGACCTGGATTACATCCAGAATTCGTTATGATTCTCAAATACACAACATATATGCTCTTGATGAGCCTTTCAAAAACGAATCCGGCAGAACAATACCCCTCCCCGCGGGATTCGATCCAACCTTCCATAAATACCGACTGCCCATGCCGGCACAGAAAAAAAAGCCTGCAAACATCTTTGTAGGCAGTATGGCGGACGTTTTCGGGGAATGGGTGCCGGATGAGTGGATAAAGGAGGTGTTCAGTGCCTGTGCAGCTGCCCCGTGGCATAATTATCTGTTTCTTACAAAGAATCCTGCTCGGTTTCAGGATGTATTCTTAATTCAATCGTTACATATTACCAAAAATATGTGGTTCGGATTTAGTGTTACAGATCAGAAACACCTCAACGAAACGGCAATGGCGGCGAAGTGGCTTCCACAAAACTCGTTCATTTCCGTTGAACCTATCCACGGGGAAATCGACTTGACAAGAATAGAATCCTCCGGAATTGATGCCTTTCTAAATTTTTTGGATGGCGGACAGTATTGGTTTATGGGAGGAAACAAGGATGGGAAGCGTTTAAGGTGGGTAATCGTCGGAGCCGAAACCGGTCAACGCCGGGAAAAAGTCACTCCGCTCAAACAATGGATTGAGAAGATTGTCAGGGATTGCCGTGGCACCGGTGTCCCGGTGCTCCTTAAGGATAGCAATGAGATGATGACCGTGTGGGGCGAAGACCTCATCAAGGAATACCCCACCGAACTGCAGCGTAAGGAAATTATCATTCCCCATTGTCATGAATGCAAGCACCTGAAGGCCACAGAACGGCACGTTGACCCGCGTAAAGGAACAACAGCCATGAACTGCTTCTGCACTGCAGGAATTGCACATAAACGAATAGGGGGCAGATATGCAAGGACATCTCCACCATGGTGCCCAAAGAGAGGAGCTGAGTAACATGTTGGGAATCATAAAAAAATGGAGAAGGAATAAAGAACCTGACAAGGAAAAACTGGTCTACATAGCCAGTCCGTGCAGAGGAGATGTTAAAAGAAATATGCGCAAAGCCGCAAAATATACAATGACAGCTATCCGGAGAGGAGCTGTACCGATAACGCCACATCTTTTTTATAGCACAGTCCTGAATGATAATGTCCCAGAGGAAAGGGATGCGGGGATGAAAATGGGAATTGCTCTTCTATGCGTGTGCGATGAGCTTTGGGTTTTCGGAACTCCTACCGAGGGGATGATTGCAGAAGTTGAGGAAGCAATCAAGCTAAAAATACCAGTCATATACCACTCCGAGGCTGGCGAGAGAAAGGATGCAGTATGAACAAAGTAATTTTATCCGGTCATGTAGGGAATACTCCGGAGCTACGAACAACAAAGGAAGGTACTCCTGTTTCCTCATTTGTTCTCGCAGTTAAGAGACTGACGCGAGAAGGTAAAGAAGAAACAGACTGGCCCACTATTATTGCATGGAGAAGCAAAGCCGAATTTGTTTCAAAATATCTTGTAAAAGGCCGAAAAATCATTGTTGCAGCTTCCGTCAGAACCCGCACTTATGAAGATAAAAATGGAAAGACGCAAAAAATAACGGAATTTCATGCAGACGAAATAGAATTCTGTGATAAAAAACCGCAGGAAGAAGGAGAGCAATCCGCTCCCATAGAAAGTGCCGAGAGGAGTGATACCTTCAGCGTAGGGGAAGATGATCTACCGTTTTAACCAGAAAGGAGCAACAGCCATATGAATAGCAAAGAACTGGGTAACGGTGCCCAAAACTATGTTGCTGTAAGCAATCGCATTTTAGAGATTGCCGTCCAACGCGGTACAGAGGCCGGAATCAAAGCAGCAATGGAATATCTGGAAGAATCTAAGACATCACAGCAAAAAGGGCGTTACGACCGCCGTCTACGTAACACCAGGCTGCTGCTAAAGAATTACAGAGTTTTCAAAAGCCATGCCCAAGGAGCTGTATATAAAGCTACACAAGCAAAGGAAAAAGCCGTTGATATTCTTGACGGTCTCGATGAGTTTTCTTTTGATGATGGGCTTTATGTTGAATCCATCAAAAAAAGCCAACAGCGCACCATCATCATCCTCAAACATATTGAAGAGATGCTCCGGTATTACCAGATTGATTGCGAGCAGTCCCACAAAGACGAAGAGATGCGGCGATATCGCATTATCATGGACTATTACATTCAGGATGATAAAAAAAGCGCCGAGGAAATCGCGGAAAAAGAACACATCGAAAGGCGCACGGTGTATAAGGATATCAACATTGCCCTTAAACCACTTTCAGCCCTTATTTTCGGCATTGACAGCATGAAACTATACTGAACAATGCACCATACAAACACTGTGCAAGTTGCATCCTTCCAGAGGACACAAACAGGACACTGACAGGACATTCACAAAATGATATGATGATATCATGGAGGAATGGCAAATGAGCACAAAAAAACCCAAAAAAGCCTTCATCGAAATAAACTATTCCACCGAGGCGCCGCCGCGTGTAACCACACCGGAGGGCGTCCCGGTTTTTTGTTCACACGATGAAGTCATATCGATTGAAAAGGCAATCCCCAATCCCCAAAATCCAAACCAGCACGACACTGATCAGATTGCCCGGCTGGCTCAAATCATTGAGGCCACAGGATGGAGGGCGCCGATAACCATCAGTAAACGTTCTGGATTTATCGTAAAAGGGCATGGACGCAGGCTGGCTGCCATTAATCGCGGGTGGAAGTACGTGCCTGTTGATTACCAAGAGTACGCCAGTGAAGCCGAAGAATGGGCTGACCTCATAGCCGATAACCGGTTGGCGGAGCTCTCAACTATTGACACCGGGCTGCTGATGGAAATGATCGGCGATTTTGATACCGGAGAAGCCCCGGTGGAGCTGACAGGCTACAGTGAGGATGATCTTGCCGAAATCATTGCTGCCATGGACGGCGCAGACGATACAGAAGATGATCAAATGGATGCGCTACCAGAGCCAGAGGAAGACACGATGAGCAAGCCGGGCGATATTTGGCAATTGGGACAGCATCGCCTTTTGTGTGGCAGTGCAACGGATAAAGCCGCCATTGAGCGGCTCATGGACGGCGAAAAGGCGGAGCTGGTAAACACAGATCCGCCATATGGTGTCAGTTATGAAACTCAGAGCGGCAAGTTTGACATGATCAAGAACGATGACCTCACCGGTGATGACTTGATGGGAACGTTGCTGCTTCCCGCATTCCGAAACTATGTTGATTTTACCGCTCCGGAGGCGGCGTTCTATATCTGGCACGCAAGCAGTACGCGCCGTGACTTCGAGGACGCAATGACTGCGGCGGGAATCGTTGAGAAGCAATATCTTATTTGGGCGAAGCCCTCTCCTGTTCTCGGGCATGCAGATTACCAATGGGCGCATGAGCCGTGCTTTTACGCAGAGAAGGCCGGGCAAAGCGCACACTATTATGGCGACCGAAGCCAGCGCACGCTCTGGAAAGCCGTCCTGCGCGCTACAGACGGCACCGCAACAGTACTCACGGGGGGCGTCGTCCTTACGGACGGAGCCGGAGGCAAAGTCTATCTGGCCGAGAAACCACCGAAGGGCAAGAAAATCCGTTATATCCGTTTATCTGAAGGCCGCAGCGTATGCCTTTACCCTGAGAGTAAAGCGGGTACGGTCTGGGAAGTCAGTCGCGAAGCCGGCACAGAGCACCCAACACAGAAGCCTGTGGAGCTGGCTGTCCGGGCAATCGACAACAGCACTCAACCCGGCGACATCGTGATTGATTTCTTCGCTGGGAGCGGGAGTACGCTTATCGGGGCGGAGATGACGGGGCGCAAAGCTTATGTTGTCGAACTTGACCCGAAATATTGTGATGTCATCATAAACAGATACATCCGGGTTACTGGAAATAATGGGGTTGCCTGCATCCGGGACGGAAAAGAAATAGCTTATACTCAGCTTAAACCAACAATTAAATAATAATAACCGTTCGGCGGGTGGCTGTAATCACCCGCCGAACCATTTTATTGAGAAAGGAGGGTGTATATGACAAACAAGCGAAAATTTCATGAACCCATAGCGTTATGGGAGCAACAGCCGGACGAGAGTACAGATCAATATGTAAAGTTTTGCCGGTATCGTGATATGAGATATACCGCGGCTGACGGCACAAAGCTTGATGGTATACAAACTCCTTTTGGGAAGCGTAGTATCCGCGGGCTTGCCGTGTTGCTCGGTATGACAGGATGGCGAGATCTGGGAAAGCTTTCTGCGCGCTTTAGATGGGCTGAACGATGCGATGCATACGACGTTGAAATTGAGCGGCAGGCGCGAGAACAAAGCGAGCGGGCTATTTTAAAGATGCGGAAGGACCACGCCGACCTTGCCGCACAGATGATTAAAAAAGCGGCAAAACGCCTCCTCACTATCCCGGAAGAAGAGATCGAAGCCAAAGACATCGCGCGCCTGGTCGACGTCGGGGTTAAGATAGAGCGTCTTTCCCGTGGTGAATCCACGGAGAACAAGCAGATAAGCGGAGAAGCAACGCTCAACCACAAAGGCACGGTAAAACTGGAAGAGCAAAACAAACTGGACTTATCCGGATTATCTGACGAGGAGCTGATCCAGCTTGAGAAGCTTCTGGGAAAGCTACATGAGGACTCCGAATGATTTTGCTGCGCTTCAGGCCGCGCTGCAAAAGGAGAAGGCCGAACGTAACCTTTCTGAGTTTATCCGGCAAGCATGGCCTGTCATTGAACCGGGCACAACGTATGTCGATAACTGGCACATTGACTATATAAGCGAATACCTGCAGGCGGTGAATGAAGGGCAGGTGCGGAGGCTGATAATCAACGTCCCGCCCAGAAACATGAAAAGCATTCATGTCACCGTTTGTTTTCCGTGTTGGACGTGGGCAAAATCACCCGAGAAGCGGTTCATTAAAGTTTCATACAGTGATTCGCTGTCTCGCAAGCACAATGTCCTTTCTCGAGACATCATTAGGAGTCCATGGTATCAAAACAACTGGGGCAACAAATTTATTTTGAAAGACGACGTGAACCGGCAGAATGAATTTAAGAACGACCACCAAGGCATGATGATGTCCACCAGTGTGGGAGGCTCTTTGACTGGTGAGGGCGGCGATGTCATTATCATTGATGATCCCCAGAACCCTCTCATGGCAAACAGTGAGACAGAGAGGGAAAACAGCATTAACTTCTTTAAAAATACGCTCCAAACCCGTCTGAATGACCCAAAGACGGGTGTTTTCATTGTCATTATGCAGCGACTGCATGAGAATGATCTGACCGGATATATTCTCGCGGAGGACTTGGGATATACGCATATTTGTTTGCCTGCAGAAGCACCAGAGCGTAAAATTATAACATTTCCAATAAGTAAAAAGGAGATCATCCGAGAAGAAGGCGCTTTGTTGAACGAGGCGCGTTTTGATAAGTCCGTTTTGGCTGGACTAAAAAAAAGCATGGGTTCTGTCCAGTATGCCGGACAGTTTCAACAGACTCCGGCACCTGCAGAAGGTGTTATCTTTAAGCGGGAATGGCTGAGCCTGAGCTATAAGGAGGCCTCCCTGCCCCATCAATCTCTCATAATCCAATCTTGGGACATGGCTTTCACAAAGAGCGAGGGCAGCGCCAAGGTGGCAGGCTTTGTGTTGAGCCGTGCTGGCAGTAATATCTATATCCGTGATCTGGTTAACGATAAAATGACATTCACGGAGAGCGTCGCAGCCGTTCGGCGACTGTCCGGCAAATGGACCAAGGCCCGCGCCAAAGTAGTGGAAAACAAAGCCAACGGCCCCGCCATTGTAGACCTTCTCAAAAAAGAAATTTCCGGCATGGTGGAATTTAACCCAAAAGGCAGCAAGGAAGAGCGCGCCATCAGCGTAACGCCCTACTTTGAGGCTGGCAACATCTGGTTTCCAGACCCGAGGGAGGCTCCTTGGGTGGAAGACCTAATCAAAGACCTTTTAATATTTCCAAAGGGTACTTTTAAAGATACTACCGATGCCCTGGTTCAGGGTATTCTTTATCTTATGGATAAGCCCGCAAGCGCGGCACCTCCAAAGCAACAAAACCTCACAAAAGAAAGCTACTGGAGGGCATGAACAGGCATGATAATCCCCCGGTAAAAGCACCATGCAAGCACCATGCAAAAACTATGCACAACATCAACAAATCTATTCAACACACCAAGGTCGGGTGAAGATAAAAAAGTGAAAACCCTATATTCTACGTGGTTTTTTGAACTGCACAGTAAAAGCACCATACAAGCACTGTGCTTGCACCATACTTGCACAGTTCTTTCCTCGCTGGTACCCTATTACTGGTCTACCTTTTACTGGTAACTCTCTTACAGAGAGTCTGCGCGCGTGC
>JAISXG010000023.1 GCA_031270605.1 Oscillospiraceae bacterium
TCCGCAAATCTGCGTTAAAAAATCTTGCAATACGGCAAGTATTCCTGCAATTTTTTGCCTTGTTTTGCGAAAAAATCTCTCGCTTTTCGTCAAATTCCTATTTTACAAACAAGGCCTAAACAATCTTAATGTTTTTTATTTTTTGCTCTGCAAGCGGCTTATCCATTGCGTTTGTTTTTTCAGCGGCAATGGCGTCCACGACCTCCATGCCTTCAATCACTCTGCCAAAAGCGGCATACTGCCCGTCAAGAAACTGGCCGTCCGCATGCATGATAAAGAACTGCGAGCTCGCGGAGTTGGGGTTTTGCGCGCGCGCCATGGAAATCACGCCGCGGGTGTGAGAAAGCTTGTTTTCAAAGCCGTTACCGGCAAATTCACCGGGGATGTTTTCATCCGCACCGCCCATGCCCGTGCCCTGGGGGTCGCCGCCCTGAATCATGAATCCCGATATTACCCTGTGAAAAATCAGGCCGTCATAAAAACCTTCTTTGACAAGCTTTTCAAAATTAGCCACTGTTTTCGGCGCCGTTTCGGAATAAAGCTCCAGCTTCATGATGCCGCCGTTTTCCATTTCAATTTGAATCATACATATCGCTCCTTAAAAACATATTCGATGGGTAGTATAACACTTTCTCTTGTGTTTTACAACCCGAAAAGAAACAGCGGCAAAGCTAAACGGCTGCGATGCAAACGGATTTCTGTTTGCATCGCAGCCATTTAGCGAGGTGTATATCCAGATTTAAGAAAAATTCATGCTGTTAAAAAATCACATTCTTCTTTTTCGAGGAGCTTTGCTCCGCCGCGAAACGGGCCTTGTGGGGCACCTCGTGAAGACCGCGGTCCTTCGTCTCGCACCAATCATATATTTCTGCAGGCTTATCAAAAATGGCGTCCAGACGTTTCAGAAGCGGAACGATATCACCGAAGTCCAGCGCGCGGTGGTCAAAAGCGATGCAAATGGGCAATATTTTTCTGATTGCGATATCTTTGCCCCCAAACTCGTCATGCACAACGCAGGGACGCTCCTGAATGGAACCGATGCCAAAAGCGGAAACCTGCGGCGGAATGATCTCCAAAAGTGTGGCGAATCCGCGCTGCCCCTTATATATGGAACCAAGATTGCTGATCGTGACGGTTCCCGGCTCAATATCCTTTTTCGTTATGCGATGATGCTCAGGAATAGACTCATAGGTGCGCTTTTCTTTGCCGCCCAGGGTGCTTATTTTGTGCTTGCCAAGCCTCGCGCCCGAAATTCTGAAAACTGTTTGCAAAATCTTGCCTTTTTTCAACCCCTGAATCGTATTGTCCAAAGAAACGCTGTACATTGCCTCCGTCAAATTGGTTTTTTCTAAACGCTTCTGCACATCCGCAATATAGGCTGTCATCTCCTCCAGTGTTTTTGAGCCAAAATCACGCAGATTGATGGTCATCATTTCGCCGTTGGGCAAAATCATGGGCATTGAAATATTAATTTCTTTCACCGTGTCAATCCGCCCTTTGACAAAGCGGCCGTTATAGTGAATGTGCGCATTCATGGCGGGAGCGGCCTTTAAGCCCTCGCAAAGCACCTTGAGCAGTATTGTGTTGATTGTGATCTTCGGCGCGTTCTTGCGGCTTGCATTCAATTGATTATATGCCTCCATAAAGTCGGTGACATCCGCTTCATACATAAACGCTGCGTGGGGAATATTTTGCCATGACTCCGTGGTCATGTTTGCAACAATTTTTCTTTGGATTCCAAAATGTTCTGTGTTCGTAATCGTCATAACAGTCTCCTTACCAATTCATCATGTCATTATACGCACATCGCTTCAAAACGTTCTGTTTTTATTATCAGATAAACGCGCCGTCTGCGGCCGCTTTTCAGGCGCGTTTTGTTTTATGCATCATTAAAATACGGCTGCATCCTATGATGCTTTCGCGCCCCCCGTTGGACGCGCTGCCTTATCCGGCAACTTTTTGTCAATGTGATTTTTGAAGCGTCACTGGGTGACGTAGCCTTCTTTACCTGTTCGGTTCACCCGGCTGCTCATGTGCGTTTTCGGCTTTTCGCTTGCCACCAATATCATGCACGAAAACGCCGAATATTACTACCAACTTTAATTGTCATTTTCAATTTTACACGAAATAATCGGTTGCTTTTTTTAGTTGCGAAGCCTTTTATATTTTTATTTAGAAATTACTATAAGTTTTTTGTATGCTTTGCCATATATAAATTCTATATTCATATAATTCAGCATCTGCCCAACAATAGCAGCAACTTGCGCTCTTGTTCTCAAAATCCTTGCTTTTTCAGTTGGCATTCTTTCAATGGAGCAAATCTTTATTTTTAGCATATAGTATCATACTTTATTTATTTTTTGTTTTTTTTGATGAAATTATCAGATTTCTTGTCGAAAAACAATGAAACAAATCATTTCCTGTTTTTAGAATGGCGTTTGTGAGCGTTCCTCTGCCCTGCATGTGCACAGAATTATAGAACAAGTATGCACTCGGCAAACATAAAACAGAAACCGGAATCAACTATACATACCTTAAAAATATTTGAAATATATTTTTAAGAGCGTTTATACGGGAAAGAATCCCTTCATAACATATTACATTTTAATGTCAAAGATCTTCAGACAATAGAAAAATACATCGCGGCGTGATATAATTAAAAATGTTTAAGCATCCTCGCTTGTGTATTCGGCCAACTGTTTTTCATAGGGGGTTTACCGATGAAAAAGGTGTATGTTGTTCTGATTTTTATTATCATTGCCTATACGGTTTATTTGACGGCCTGCTCGTCGACAGAGTCTGGCATGCTCAAAAGCGAGTCGGTCACGAGTTACACATCTGGCATTTCGAAAAACAGCAATTCCTATGATTTTAATGAAACAGAATATCATGTTGTGAATGAATATTTGAGCAATTTTACCCAAACAGGCTATATGCGCACAAGCGCGTTTGAGCTTGCAAACGCAACAGACGCCAGCCTTTTAAAAATCGCGCTGCTTCACTGCATTGTGAGCCAGCCGGAATCGATCGAACCCGGCAGCTACTGGTTGGGCAAATCAAATCAAAGGATGAAGGCAGACATTCTTGGCAATGCCGTTTTTAATCTTTTTAGAACAAAAATAAAAAACCAAACCATCGAAAACCTTTATTATGAAGAAGGTTATTATTACTGGAATACGGCAAATGTTCAAACGGCTGCCGGCTCGTTTGCCCTCATTACCAAAATAGAAATCATGGCCAACAATCAATATTCCGTCACCTTTAATCTGTATAATACCAGAGATGAAGAGCAGCCGACAGTCAACAGCAAATATTACAACTATTCCAATGACGATGCCATTCGGGAGTTTCCACGGGGGACCATCAACAATTTGTCTGCGATTATAAAGGATTCTAACTTGTCAGACACGGATGAAATGCAATTGATTTACATGCAGAAAAACGCTGAGCCAACAAGCAGCGCTCCCTGATAAAAGCTTCATTATAAAAAATAAAACGGTTGCGGCAGGCTTTGCCGCAACCGTTTTTTGCACTGTTTTTCATAACGCCCCCAACCAATCGGTGAAGCTTTTCACCGCAAAATCCGTAAAAGCCTCAATACTTTCATTTGAAAAATAGCTTGGCGCATCCGCCCCGGCATTCTTGTGGTTGCGCGCCTTTCGCGCGATCTCCTGCGTGATCAGATCCACAGGCATAGAGGGAACGCCCGCATAAGCCGCCGGCGGGCATGCAACCATGGCATCAAACAACGGCTCCGCCCAAGCAAACGAGCGATAGAGCGCGACGGTTGCGCGGGCGATCTCTTTTCTATATGTCACAAACCAGTCGTCTTTATCACCTGCAAAATCTCGCTTATGTTCCACTTGTGGGCCTTTGTCCCACAATAAATCCAAAAATAAATGCAAAACATAGCCAAGGCAAAATTCGTCATGCAGATCAATGCTTTTCGCAAAGTCGGCAAGCGTTTGCATGCGGTCCTCTTTGTCACGAAAGTGGATTTTGTCTTTGGGTATGCGGTCCTCAATGCTGTCCGGCGCAAGGTTACCGATAAAAAAAGACGCAGAACCGTTTTCATTATATTTTTTCGCGGCAAGCAAATGAATCATCGCAGATGGCATAGACATCCCTCTTTTTATGATAACATTATAATTGAAAAAGCCGCGCTTCAAGCGCAGCTTTCTTAATTTTCCGTAGAACACACCTTCAAAACTGAACGATGGGGAGAGTGAAGGGAGTCGGGAGGACTCCGGGGGAAGATAGAGAAAGAAACAAATGATGTCCAATCGTTAAGAAAGGACAAGCCCTCGACCT
>JAISXG010000092.1 GCA_031270605.1 Oscillospiraceae bacterium
CACATGGGTAAACATGATCACGGTTACGACTGCCAGGGGCAGAGGGAAATACAGCAGATATTTGCGGAATTTTCCGTGCCTGCCCGGCTTGCTGTTGTCAACGATCCATCCCCATATGGGGTCGTTGATGCCGTCCCATATTCTGATTAAGAGCATGAGATTGCGGACCTGCTTGAGCGCAAGCCCCAGCACATCGGTCAGGTACATATTCAGAAAGTTTGTGCTGAAGGCCAGCTGATAGGCGCCGTCTCCCATGCCGTAGGCCAGCTTTTCCTTGAAGGACAGGCGCATCTCTTCTTTAGGCTGTGTGCGGGATTCCTCTTGGATTCGAGTTTTCATAACGGCTCTCCTTTTGGTTTGAGTGTATAGAAAAAAGCTACTCTCTCGCAGTTGCCAAAGCGGGTCCTTTTTATATGCGATCAGGCGTTTTTCAACCATCCCTTTTTGTACATAATATGCGCCGAAAGCAGGCCCACAACCACGCCCACAGGCACAAGCGTACCGGAAGCAAGCGTGCCGTTAAACAGCAACAGAATCAAAATCACCGCAACCGGAATCACGCTGATCCTGAAATGCTTCCTGAAATAACTTGCGCCGAGCGCGCCGAACAAGGCAGGCAGGGCATTGTCAAGCGCGGGTGCCAAAAAAGAAATCGTGCTTTTTACCTGCGAAGTGTCGTCCATGCCGAACACGCGCATCAGCACCACAATCACAACAACCAGAACGGTAACGACCGTCGTCGTCACAATCGTCGACGCCGCGATGGAAATTGTGGAAATGACCTCGCCCTCCTCGCTGCCCGGGCGCACATCGGCAGATTCCATCGCGGCAAGCGCGCACGGAAGCTTGAGGTCGCTGATATTACCGGAAACAAAGCTCAAATATGTTCCGCCCACGCCCAAAAGCGGCGAGAACGCAATGACTTCAATGACGGCGGTGGGGTAAAAAATCACCGCGATCGGCCCCAGGCCCGCAAGCACGGAGAAAAGCGTCGGCCATGCGTTGTTTCCGATGCAAAAAAACAGAGGGACGCTGATCATCACGCAAAGCGCCAGAACCATCCATATCCGGCCCGTAAAATGCATGGAATCAATATAGGATCGTTTTTTCATGCTCAAACCCTCCCCCGGAATTCAAAGAACGCAATGTTCTCCGGCAAAACCTGCGCCAGCACCACCACCAGCACCAGAGCGAAATACATGCTGATGGGCATGGCGAAGTTTTGCAGAAAACGGCTGTTTTTCCGCTCTCCGAGCTGCTCAAGGAAAATCATCACCCCCACAGAAGAAAGCAGCGCGGCAACCGACATCAGCCCCGCGCCCGGAACCGCCATTTTCATGTTGCCCTGCCCGGCCAAAGCCCTGCCGATAAAAGCCGAGATAATGCCGATAAAAGCGGCGGCGGACATGGCGTCCGCCCATTTATTATCCCTTTTCTGCAACGTGCTTCCCATTTTCTTTTGAATCTTCTTCAAAAAAATCGGAATAATGACAAGCGACAAAATGCAACCCAGTGTCATAACCCATAAAATCGCCGCAAACGCTACAGGGTCGGCCACCGGCGCGGCAAGGCCCGTCTGCACGCCGTATGCGTTCAGCGCGGTTTCCGCGGCGGTTGTTTCATAAACGATGTTGCCGATGATGCTCAGGCGAATCCAAGGCAGCACAAGGCCCATGGAAACCGACAGCATCAAAAGCGTCGCCGAAAAGGAAAGACCGGGGCCGAGAGAAAACAACGAGCTCTGCACCACCGCATTTTTCAGCGTCTCGACCGAAATCCCGATTTCCCGCCCCCGTCTCCAGGCTTTGATTAAAAAAACCACAGCCTGTAAAATCACAAAACCCACAACCAACGAGCCAAGCGCATACATCAGCCCGTTTTCCCGAAAAGACATCAGCATCCCTCTTTCTTTGTGCCGGATTCATCCATATTTCCCCCCGGAAACCGGCCCGACAAACATAAACCGCTAAATATCATAGCATATTTATATGTTAAAATCAAAGCTTTTGCAAAATCGCCACGATGCCCGCCTGGGTGATGTCCAAAAGCGCATACTCCCCATGTTTGATACTGCCGGGGTTAAGCACATGCAGCCCTTTTAAATAAGTGCTGTATTGCCGGTGCGTATGGCCGTAAAGGGCAACCTCAGCCCCTGCCTCCCCTGCCGCCGCAAGCAGGCCGTCAAGGCCGAACTTCACCTTTTCAGCATAGCCGTGGCACAGATAAACGCGCGTTCCCTCAAGCTCAAGGCAGAGCTTTTCCGGGCTGCCATGCGCAACTGAGCCCCACGTATTGCCCCGAACACAATAAACCATGTGCCGTTCGAGCTGCTGCTGCAGCGCGTCCAAGTCCTCCTCCCCGTCTCCGAGATGCACAACCACCTCGGCCTCCGGGTGTTTTTCAATTGCCATGCGGCACGAGAAAGCATCCCCGTGCGAGTCAGCCAGCACCAGAATTCTCATTCATAACCCCTCCTGTTTGCGCATATGATTTTATATAGTTGATTAATTCAGAAAACGTCCAGAAAACGTGTGTAAAAGCCTTAGATATATTGGGTTTCGCATGTGGAGGCTGGCTCGTTTTCAAGTTATTTTACTATATTTGTTCAAAAGAACAACGGGCCTGTATGCCAATCACTCTATACCATTCTAATACTAATCCCTCATAAAAACCTTACTAAAAAATCTACGCAAAACCGCATAAATAATCCCGCGAAGCAGGATTTGAGCTTCCTGCTTGATTTTTTAAAGTTTTTTTAACCGGGAATTAGTATAACACTTTGCGCGAAGAAAGGAAAGCATCTATGGCAAATAATCAAGAGCAGGTCGACCTTTTGCTCAAGCTTCTTGGAAAAAACAAAAAGGCTCCCTCAAAAAACGCAAGCCAGGAGGAGATCAGCAAATTTATTCTCGACAACCTCTCAGACTCACAGTCTGAAGCCCTGAAATCGCTCATGAACGACCCGAACGCAACCGACGGTTTTATGAAAAACCCGCAGGTGCAGGAGCTCTTAAAAAAACTGAAAAACAAAAACCAGTAATATCGATAGCGCAAAACCCTTGCAGGAAACGAAAAAATGAAGTCATACGTTTGAAAGACAAATCTTTCAAACCCGCATCGAAAGGATGGTCAGACACATGGATTTATCCAATCTTTTATCTTCTTTAAGCGAAAGTGACATGGAGCAGCTCAAGCAGACCGCGGCATCCCTGCTCGGGGGAATGGGCGGCGGCAACAGCAGCCCGCCCCCCACGGCAAACAGCGATAATGGCGAGATTTCGGTTGAGCCGGCGCAGCCCGCAAATGCGGGCCTTGGCGCACTGGGCAGTCTTTTGGGTTCCGGGTCCGGGTCTGGAACAGACACGGGAATCACCCAAACACTGGCACGCCTTGGCGGCATGGTTAACACGCCGGACGCACGCTGCGACTTTTTGATCGCACTCAAGCCGTTGCTGAAAGAAGAGCACCGTGACCGCGCAGACCAGGCCGCAAAAATGCTGCGGCTGATGAACGCCCTGCCCATGCTGCGCGAAGGCGGGCTGTTTCGAGGCCTTTTCTCTTAAATCGGCTTGACATAATAGCGCAACAAACACCGACGCAGCCGGGGCACTTTAGCTTTTCAAAGCACTATTTTGAAGCGCTCAAAATGATTATTATCTGTTGAAAGAATCCAGGAAGGCGGTGAAGCGGGCAAAGACGTTTTCGGCACTGACGCAAGCAGGCAAACGCCAAAACGTCCCCCTTTATTATGAAAAACTACACAACCATCGAAATTCAAGAGATGCAGAAGGAGGCCATCGAACGGGTTCGCGAAATGCAGCGCCGTTCGCAGCTGACACGGCAGCAGGCAAACATCGACCTTGGCGAAACACAGCCGGCCCAGCAACGGCAGGAGCCTGCACGGCAATCCATGGCGCCGCACCAAAACGAGGCGCAAAGGCAGCCCTCTGTGCAACGGCAAACTCCGGCACAGCAAGGGTCAGGCACCCAGCAGCAAAGGCAGGTAGCGCCCCAGCAACGGCAGGCAGCACCGCAGCAAAGGCAGCCCCAACAGCAAAAGCAGCCTGCACCGCAGCAACGGCAGCCCGTGCAGCCGGTCTTGTCACAGCGGCAACCCGCACAACCTCAAAAACAGGCCGAAAGCGACATCCGCGCAAAAATTCCGGACACCCCACGGCGCATCTCTTTGCCGGTCGAATTTCCGGAAAACATGAAACTAAGCAGCAGAAGCACAGCTCCGGCGGAAGCCGAGGCGGCGGCAGCAGGCATTACCCTGAGGAATGACTCCGCCCCGAATGATAACATAGAAAATGCTGAAAACGCTGAAAACGCCGAAAGCAAGGGTTTTCTGGATGAGATTGATTCCGAAAAGGCATTGATTCTCGCGCTCGTCCTCCTTCTTTCAGGCGAAGGCGCAGACCTCGAGCTGATTCTGGCGCTGCTTTATATCATGTATTGACACAAGCATGAAAGAGCGGTTTTTCTGAAATAACACGTTTGCCTTCACTGGTTTCTTGCTTGCTCTTGCGGCGGTGCATCACAACCACCCGCCACACCGCCGCAAGAGGCGCAAAAACCGTTTTTGCCATATAAAGATGGACAAGCGCCGCAAAAAACGTGCCCAAAGGCTGCCGCTTTGCTGATTTAAACGCCGCAAAAACACATCAAAAACCCGGTGTGGTCTTGCAATTTATTACCAGTCTGTGTATTTATTCATATATATTTCACATATATTTTACTTCTTAACGACATCCTTTTAAATAAAGATGTGATAAAATTTATAAGAAATTTAACTAACAGGGGGAAGGAGGGAATCTTTATGCCGGACGTCGCAAGCTACATTGAATATATCATCAGCTTTTTCACACAGTTGTTCCACAGCCTGCAGGAAACATTTGCAAATCTCTTCACATAATCAAGTCAGCTTCATTTTCTCCTTGCAATTCATAAGTTTTTTATGTACTTTGTTTCAAAAAACCACGAAAAAGCGCAAATTTTCTAAAATTATTCCTAACAGCAACTAAATTTTGTCAAAAAGTTTGCATTGGTGTAAACATTAACTTTTTTTAAACAAAAGTATTGAAAATTATGAACGAGTATGTTAGTATTTGGGTGCACGGTTGAAGGAGTCAACCTTGATTACTGAAACAGAAGAGAGGTGTAAATAATGGATAATTTCATGGCTATTTTTGAGTATCTCAGCGGTTGGTTTGAGCAATTGGTTGCTATGTTCGGTCACATTCAGGAGTGGTTTGGCGGTCTTGAATTAGGCGAATAATTTATCTTGATTTTTTACATTTAATATGAAAGTGAGGTGCCACCATGGAATTTGAAGAAATTCAGGCCATCATCGCCGACGTTATCGATTTCTTTAAGGATTTCTTTGCAAAGATCGGGGATTTCCTTGACGGTTTCAAACCCAATTTTGGTGCATAATGAAATGCTTTATTGCGTTTTAAAATAAAGGGGAGCGGCAATAGTCGGCTCCCTTTTTGTTGTTTCTCAAAAGGGGCAGACAGCGTATGTTCGCATAGAATATAGTCGTTTGCTGCATTGCAGCTTCAAATGCGACACCGAAAAGAGTTGACAATGAACCTCTGGCGGTATGATGGTTGTGGCCAGTCGGCCGACGCTCTAAAGAGCTGGCCGCCTTCCTTCGTATATCATACCGCCTCTTCATTGTAAACTCTTTTGATACGCTTGCTTTTTTTAGCTGTCGCATTTGGCTTTGCAATCTAGTACTCTGTAAAGTCCAAAAGTTTGCAATAATTGCGCCCTGATTATTTTCGTCTGCCAACTACAGGAATACTTCCGTATTGCAAGGACTGGCAACACAGGCAGGCGGAAAACGGTTTTGCTGCCGCTTTAGAGCGCCAAAAGCGTGAGACACCTCCAAGAATCAAAATTGATGGTGAAACCGAAGCTAAGATCGTAGCGTTGATATGTAGTAATGCGCCGGAAGGCTATATTCTCGCCAGCAAGGTTGTTGCACTCGGCATTACGGAGAGTGTATCACATACCGCGATTGCCGACTGCCTTAAAAAAACGAAATTAAACCATGGTTACAAAAACAGTGGTGCATCCCAAAACCATCAGCAGAATTTGTAGAACGTATGGAAGACGTACTGGAGGTTTACAAACTGCCATATGATCCTATCCGTCCGGTTATATGTCTGGATGAAACAAACCGTCAAATAATTGGCGAGACGATTACGCCGATTCCCTCCAAGCCCGGCAGCCCTAAAAAGTATGATTACGAATACGTTCGAAATGGGGTTGCGGATATCTTTATGATGTTTGAACCACTGGCAGCATGCCGATACATTGCTGTTACAAATACACGAACAAAAATCGTTTTTGCTGCTTACCTGCAAGATTTGTCAGACAAGTATTATCCTCTTGCAGAGAAAATTGTGCTGGTTATGGATAACCTTAATACTCATTCATTGGCTTCTCTTTGTGAAGCATTCCCTCCTGCCCAAGCGCGGCGTTTAGCCGAGCGTTTTGAAATTCACCACACTCCTAAACATGCGTCTTGGCTGAATATGGCTGAAATAGAAATCGGGATTATGAACCGGCAATGTCTGAATCAAAGAATACCCTCTATGGATATGATCTCGTTTAAGACTGGGGACTGGGTTTGCAACCGTAATTCTTTGGCTCTTACTGTCAATTGGCAGTTCACCTCCGAAGACGCCAGAATTAAACTGAAACATTCATATCCGAAATATCAGACTTTACAGAGTACTAGCATTTTTAGAAGATATTTTTCACAGTAAAAGGTTGACGACGCGGCAAGCGGGCGCTTGTCAAGAAGGAAGACACAAAATCCGCACTATGATCACTATTGTCGACATTACCTAAGGATTTTCTAAAAAAGACCGTATATATTTTTTAGAAAATGCAAAGATCTTCAAAGCAGGCAGGTTGACAAAACATCAAATACATGATAGAATTGATTCGCTCAAAAAACGGCTTGTGACATATCATCAGATTTAGAGTGTCCTTAAAACAGAATTGTTTTAAACGTTATTTTGTACCGGCAAATGGCTTTCAATAAAACGTTTTAAAGCATTCGCGAATCGGCAACCTGTACATTTTGCTTGCAAAAGGTTTACATTTCTGCTAACGTCACGCGGTTTTTTAACCGGACTTTCGGGGCATTGAGACTAAAAAAGAGAGTTGTTCGAGTAGTCGAAGGCATAGCACTTGAAATCATACTATCATGATTCGAAATCGGTTCAAAAACAGACAAACTAAATACGGAGAGGTATCGAAGTGGTCATAACG